>JABDLW010000400.1 GCA_013001805.1 Saprospiraceae bacterium
GCTGTGAATCAGTTGCGAAACTAATCAAAGCCCATTTTGATACGAAAAAAATAAGACGAAAATATCTCCATGATCTTAACTTAATTTCTGAATTTAAATTAGCAATCTAATCTCGAGTCACTCCGCGGTTAGGATACAGATTTGCATAGATTCGCATTGATCAATTATTTCTCTTCATGATCAGGGATGGAGATGGCATCTGGAATGGACATTTCAGTGGGCTCAGCGCAATGTGGGAAGAAGCGGTCGAGGTGTTAACGCAGATAGAAGGAATTCAATGACCATGTGCGGGAGAAGCTTATAGGGTGAGGGTGAGACGGAAATTCTCTCCATGAAAAAAATCAAATACATCACAATAAGTTTAATCGTCCTAGTGGTGGCAGTCCTTGAGCTCACGGGAGGGATTCATGTTTATCTGGGGCCTGGATAGAATACCATCGAGAGTTCGATACCGTCAAAAACGGCGAAGCTTTCATCCCTGCAGATTTTCACTTGTCGGACGCTACCAGCAGTTAGGGTGGGTCATGCAACGCCCGGGTTCACGCAATTACGGGTTGAGCGGTGCTGCAGGGCGCCTAATAGATTGTCGACAGCGCATTCTGCCATCGCATATCTGGTCTCGTGGGTGGCCGAACCGATATGAGGAAGGGTCACGACGTTGGGCAAATTGAGCAGCGGCGAGTCTAACGGGAGCGGTTCGCACTCGTAGACGTCGAGCCCGGCTCCGCGTATTTTACCTCTCTGCAGCGCCTGCACCAGTGCCTGCTCATCGATCACCGGGCCGCGCCCTCCGTTGATAAGAAAGGCTTCCGGCTTCATTTTATCAAATTCAGCCGGACCGATTATTTTTCGTGTCTGATCAGAAAGCGGCAGAACAAGACAGATGAAATCGGACTCGGATAAAAGCTCATCGAGGCTGCAGTAACTGCCATTGAACAATGCCTCCGCTTCCTCGCTGACCTTTCTGTTGTGATACAGGATCTCCATGTTAAAACCGTTGTAGGCCCTGCGTGCGACGGCTGAACCAATTCGGCCTAATCCGACAATCCCAAGTTTTTTGCCGTATACGTCCGAGCCGAAGTGTTCCGGACCGACAATCGAGGTCCACTCGCCGTTCTTAACCATGCGGTGGAGTTCAGCGGCACGGCGGGCTGCACAGAGAATCAGCGTAAAAATCATATCAGCCGTCGTTTCGGTCAGCACATCCGGGGTATGCATCAGCATAACTTTATGTCTGGTCATCTCGTCCACATCAAAATAGTCATAGCCTACGGAGATGGTGGAAGCAACCCGCAGCTTCGGCGCCAGGTCTAGAATTTCCGGGCCAACCTTCTGGCCGACACCGATTAGTCCCTCAGCTTCTGCCAGAACCAAGCGGAACTCCTCACCCTGCATCAAGCTCAGTGAATCAACCCTGGTTACTTCGCAATTCTGGTGCAGGCGCTGCTCCAGGTCTTCGGGCAGACTCTCGTATTGAATCACTCTAAACCGCATGTCTGGTCCCCCATGGAAAAAGTAAAATACAATTTAAAATTACAATCATAATAGCATATCAATCCCCGATATTACCGATTAACTGATCTCAAGCAGTGTGGAATCGGAGGCGATAATCAGTCTTACCTTTATGGGATATAACCGTTGCTCCTTCGTCTTCATAGAATCGGAGTAACCCTCCCCGGTCAGCTTAAGACAAATAATCCCCATAATAAAAATCTGATATTCAAGAATTTGATTACTATAATTTGGAACCAAGCTTATTAATTTACAGAAAAAAGCCATAATGTGCTCACCTATAGAATTGATATTAAACGTTATTAACAAATAAGTCCGGAATGATATTTGGGCACTTTTTTTGCTTTAAATATGTGTGTATCAGTTTGTGGTTCATCGAGAGTACAGGTTTGTAGGAGATGATTATGAAAATCAAAAAAGCCGTGTTTCCTGTGGCAGGTCTAGGCACACGTTTCTTGCCAACCACTAAAGCAATGCCCAAAGAAATGTTGCCGGTGGTGGATAAGCCAATAATTCAGTACGCAGTCGAAGAAGCACTTGCTTCGGGAATTGAGCAGATCATCTTTGTAACTGGATCAGGTAAAGGAGCACTCGAGGATCATTTCGACAAAAACCAGAATTTAGAAAAAACTCTTCGAGATAGGGGTAAGACTGAGCTTTTGCATACAGTAGAATCAGTGGTGCCCAGCAAAGCCCAAATTGTTTATACCCGTCAGAGTGAACCATTAGGATTGGGGCATGCAATATGGTGTGCCAGAGACATTGTTGGTGATGAACCATTTGCTGTGTTACTTGCTGATGATTTGATCCAGAGTGATGTGCCGGTACTCTACCAAATGATAAATGAATTTGATAGGTTGAGGGCTTCAATGATGGCAATCATTGAAGTGCTACCCGATGAAACGGATAAGTACGGCATTATTGAAGCTGAAAAAGCTTTCAACGGTACCATGGTGATTAATTCAATGGTTGAAAAGCCCAAACCTGAAAATGCTCCGTCAAATCTAGCGGTAATAGGTAGGTATATATTGACTCCCCGTATCTTCAAACATCTGGGCAAACTGAAAAAGGGAGCTGGCAACGAAATCCAACTAACGGATTCAATGTCGGCTCTTCTGAAGGAACAGCCAATATTTGGCTATAAATTCAAAGGCACCAGATTTGATTGTGGTGATAAAGCAGGCTTTCAGCTGGCGAACCTGGCTTTTGCCCTGGAAAGACCAGAAATGCGCGAAAAATTAATTCCTGACCTCAAAGTATTGCTCAGTCAGATGGGTGAGTTGGCCAATTAATTGTAGTCATATATAAAAATCAAAATCCTTCCTGCCTAGCTATATTCCCCCTGCGTTGATATAGCGGCAGCGCAGGACCTAGGGTTCTAAGCTATTATCTCTTCCCCATTATATCCTTACTCTCATTGTGTTGCGTTGACCAATAGGGACTTCCCGTTACCAGCTATTAATTTCAATCACCATCAAAGCACTTAGCAGGAGAAGATTTACGTCTCCTGGCATCATTTCAGGCTTAATCGCCAATTTCCATCCGGCCGGGGGAGTATTGTCAAAGAGCGCACTGCCGAGATTTTCAGGCAGAACTTTCTTCATCAGTGAGCCAATCCGTCGGGGTTCGCTTCTTCTTATCTATTGAGCCTGGCACATCTATTTGCTTGTATTTAGCATGAAAATAGAATTTTTCGGTGGCGAACTTATCGATTTCAGATTCCATGTATAGTCCTTTTACTGTTTTGTGCCGTCAGTGCCAGGATAAAGAAACCTTCTCCCCTGAAAATCCTATCTCAGTCTATTGTATTGCTGGTGAATTGCCAACCTTCACTAGAAATCAGAGCTCAAAGATAAACCGGAATAATTTTCAACATCATTGCCACGACTTCCAGCTCACCTTATTGTTCATCTAGGTGATTTAGACACCAGGAGCAGTGCAGCAAAAAAAGACAAAT
>JABDLW010000409.1 GCA_013001805.1 Saprospiraceae bacterium
TTCCAGAACCGACAATATTTAAAAATGATAAAACTCTAGTCTTCGAATGATCGATAGTTTGGCTCTTGAATGTTTTAAAATTTCTCCAACCGGCACCACCCACATCTACCACGGTCGTTACTCCCGAGCGAAAAGTAAATCCATCCGGCGGTAGAGCCGAATAGCTATTGGCCAGGTAGTGATCATCTTCGGTTCCATGGAAGTGATGACCATGAATATCCAACAAGCCTGGTACCACATACAAACCAGCGGCATCGACAACACGAAAAGCGTCATTACCAAGGTCTTCACCAACCGCCAAAACCTTACCATCATCAATGGATAAATCCATCACCCCATCGATATTGTTTTTTGGATCAATGACGTGGCCTCCCTTGATAATCAAATCAACTTCCTGAGCCGGAAGCATCTGAATGCCCAGGGTGAAGAATAATGCGATTACAAAACGTGAAGTCATATTTTACTTGTTTATGTTAGTTTCTGATTAATTGGGAAATAATTCATGAGACCTACCGGGAAATTCGGACCGGAACACCTCAAAACAACCCCGGTCTTGCAATGGAATATAACAACTGCGTCCATCGCGGCCACCGAAAGCAATATTGGAAGGTTTTTTTCCTTGCAATGCTACCTCCCGGACCAGATCTCCCGAGGGCGAGAGTATGGCTACTGTACCTTTACCATGACGGGTGACAAACAAGTTTCCCTGATTGTCACAACGCATTCCATCCATACCAAAATCAGGAAATTCATGAAATTTCATTTTATTGCTGATCGTACCATCATCAGCCAGGTCGTAACGCCATACATTGCGTTGCACACTTTCATTCACATAGAGATATTTGTCGTCCGGGCTCAATTCAATGCCATTCGTCGTGCCCATGTTTTGTTCCAGCAAATGTGTTGATCCGTCGGTATCAATGCGCCAGAGTTTGCCGGTGCCCTCCTGCCAGTTGGGATCACTGGCAAACAATGTACCATCACTTCGGATAGCCAGATCGTTGGGTTGATTCATCGAATCATTATGAGCATAGACCTCAATGCTTTTGCGCTGCCGGTCGATTTTCAAGACGTTATGTTTGGTATAGTCAGCGACAAACAAATCACCTAAGTCGTTGCACCTGATGCCATTTCCTATGCTACCTTCCGGTAAGGTTACGAAGAGAGCACATTCACCGTCCGAATTGACCATGCCAATTGTTCCTTGAGTGGAAAAATTGACGGCATAGAGCATACCTTCTACAAATGCCGGACCTTCAATACCCGGTGTAAAAAGACCGGGGGTGGTGAAATCTTTTGCCATAAAAAGATCATTCTGACCGGCACTTTCACTTTCTGCTCCCGCTCCGCATGAGATTAGTAGAAACACTATAACAACAAAATGGACCAGAAACAGTGGGATCAATTGAGGACGAAAACCGGGATCACTATTTTTCACAAGATTAATTTACGCAAAATCCTAAGATTGCTTTGTCAATCGCCATATTAAAATATTTTTATTAGTTGCTTTTATCAGAATCAGCAGAATGAAGCTTACCCAAGTACAGAATCGCTCCATTTTCTATATGGTTTATGTTGCCAGATGCCATCAAGATTGGAAGCAACTGACCATCCCTCGTCCAGATACCCAATGGAATGATCTCAGGATCATTATTCATTAGCGTCAGCTTTTCTTTGAGGTCGGCAAAGTCGGAAAAATGGAGTATATGCACCTGACCATTTTTCCGTGTGACTTCCAGCATATCCAGTTGATCATTAAATGGTGCCATGGGAATAGCAGGATCATGTGGGTCGTAGGCAGTTCGTGAAAGGCTGTGAATGGCAAATCGGCAAGAGTCGGCAAACAAATGACGGTAAGTTTCACATACGTAATTATTTACCTCATCACTTGCGGTCAATGCCATAAGATACTGCATGTTTTTGACATCAAAAACATCCAGTAAGTCTTCTT
Organism: Saprospiraceae bacterium; assembly: GCA_013001805.1. Taxonomy (GTDB): domain Bacteria; phylum Bacteroidota; class Bacteroidia; order Chitinophagales; family Saprospiraceae; genus JABDMH01. Next base: position 1,952 of record JABDLW010000409.1, read on the forward strand.
TATATATATCTAATTGATAAGTCTCGATATCTTCTTCCGATGCCTTCTTAAGATTGCTGCGATTGGCATCCACAATTACTACCCTACGTCCCTGATCTCGTAGAAAGGCACCGATTAATCGTGCCGCTTTATGTGCACCCACAATTAACACACCATCGTTTCGCTTCGCCAATACACCCAAAAACTTCGCGGCAGGGTATGCCCCAACCGCAGACAATAAAACGGTACCTAGTACGACCATGAAGACCAGTGGCGTAATGTATTCGGCTCCCGGGATATTCTCTTCCACCAAATGCAATCCGAATAAAGAAGCGATTCCTGCGGCTACTATTCCTCGTGGTCCAATCAATGATATAAAGAGTTTTTCCCGAAAAATGAGCGAATCTCCCCGGGTACTCATCCAAACACCCAATGGTCTAATGATGAACACTACGGCTACCAAGAGCAACAGACAGCGCCAATTTAGGAGTAAGTAAAGATCTTCAAGATTAATGTGTGCCGCCAGGATAATAAAGAGAATTGAGATCAGCAGAACACTTAAAGATTCCTTAAAATCCAGAATGTCTTTAAGTTTTGGCATATCCAGATTCCCTAGCGCAGTGCCCATGACCACCATGGCCAACAATCCGGATTCGGCTGCGAAAAGATCAGCAAGGACAAAAACTCCTAAGACCGCTGCGAGGGTAAATACATTTAGCAGGTAAGGTGGTATCAAATTCTTCTTCACTAAAAAATATAGGGCGTACCCTGCTATTAATCCCACTGCAGTGCCAACCACTACAACTTTTATAAACCCAAATAGAGCAACTGGTGTAAATTCCAGGGCACCTCTACTCGACAAGATATATTCATAAACTAGAACGGCTACTAAGGCTCCGATGGGATCAATGATGATGCTTTCCCATTTTAAGATCGTAGCCAGGTTTCGATTTAAAGACAGATTCCTTAAAATAGGAGCAATCACGGTAGGACCGGTCACGATGATGAGGGCACCAAAAAGCATGGAAATGCTTAGACTCAGATTTAAAATAAAATACGCAGCGAGGCAGCCACCCAAAAAAGTGATCAAGGAACCCAAACTCACTAGCCTGAGAATGACAGGACCCAGGTTTCTGATTTCCTTTCTTTTCAGCGTCAGCCCCCCCTCAAAGAGAATGACCCCAATAGCCAGCGAAACGAAATAAAAGAAATATGGACCCGGAAAAATTCCCACCTGGGTCTCAGCGTGGTAGATTGGTTCCAACCATTTTTCACCTGACTCAGACCAAAGGGTTGAAAAGGGTCCGACCAGTAGTCCAAGAACTATCAGAGGCAGAATCGCGGGTAATTTTGCTTTCCAGGACAGCCACTGTGCTCCAATTCCCAAAATGATAATTCCTGCCAATTCGACCATCTTCCTTGTTACTATTTCCGCAAGGATAAAAATAGCATTTTTGTTTAAGCACCCCTGCTTCAATTTGATCACCATACCGTGAGGTAGATGGTCACAAAAAAAATCTACTTTTAAGCAAAATCGGAGGTTCTATGAAAATAGTCATTGTCGGTGCCGGAATCTGGGGGGCCAGTACTGCCTTTTTCCTGCAGAAGCAAGGTCACAAGG
>JABDLW010000419.1 GCA_013001805.1 Saprospiraceae bacterium
CTTAATATCTATGGCCAATTGCCATTCCGGTACATTTCGATAAATGGTATGTCCATGTTTGGAAAACCCGCGATGGACCACTCCAATTTTAGTTATCCCGGCATTGTATATGCGTTCAATTGCTCCTTTCCATAATTCTACGTCAGGATTAATCGGATTTTTGATAAAAACAGGAATATCCACTCCCTTCAGTGCGTCAGCCACTTCCTGTACTGAAAATGGATTGACCGTGGTTCTTGCCCCTAACCATAACACATCGATTCCTACCTTTAGTGCCTCAAATACATGCTGCGTATTTGCTACTTCAGTCGTCACTTTAAATCCATAGGTTTCCCTTACATTTTTTAGCCATCGAAGGCCTTCAAAACCTATCCCCTCAAAGTTATTCGGCCGGGTACGGGGTTTCCAGATTCCTGCTCTGAACAGATCGATTTCAATACCTAGATTTGCAATCATTTCGGCCGTTTTCATGACCTGGGCCTCAGTTTCGGCACTGCATGGGCCAGTAATAACGATTGGGCGATTTTCAGGTCGAGCCAAAGGTGTAGTTATATTCATTTCCATGATTTTTCTGAATTATTATTTTACAATTTTTCTAATTTGATTTGCTTGTTGGATCATTTTATGAAACGCGTCAAAATCCTTTTTTATGAGCAGCGTGCGAAATTTACTGATGGTATTGATATGCTCATCAAGTACATCTAAAACGTAATCCCGGTTTTGCTCGAATATCGGCACCCAGGTGTCCGGATTACTTTTTGCCAACCTGACTGTACTGCTGAAACCACCACCAGCCAGTTCAAAGATGCGTTTTTCATTTTTCTCTTTCTCCAAGACCGTCAGTGCCAACGCAAAAGAACTGATATGTGAAATATGAGATACATAAGCTGTGTGTATATCGTGCTCATGTGATTCATGATATACTATGTTCATTTTTAGAGACTTATATAATTCCTGGATTTTTCCTAAAGCATCCGGATCAGATTTGTCGACATCGACGAGGACAGTACACTTATCCTCAAATAAATCACCAATTGCCGCTTCCGGTCCGGAATATTCCGTCCCCGCCATGGGATGCGTACCAACAAATCTCCCCCTCTTTTCATGGACAGCCACCGACTGCATAATGCGTTCCTTCGTCGAGCCCACATCAATCACTATTTGACGCTCGACTAAGTCAAGTACCACTGGTGCTAAATGTACGATCGCATTAACCGGAGTTGCCAAAATAACTACATCCGCCTCTTCGACCCCTTTTTCCAAAGAAACAATCTGGTCTACCAACTGCAGACCGAGTGCTCTGTTGGCATGTTGCACGTTCCTATCTACCCCAAGTATGGTTTGAGCAAACCCGTTCTGTTTGAGCGCCAGGGCCAAAGAACCACCAATAAGGCCAATACCAACTACTGTAATAATCATCGCTTAACCATTTTGCTTCATTTCCTTTACTCGTCTTAAGGCTTCTTGTAACACTTGTTGATTACTACAGAGAGAAATTCGTATATACTTCTTACCATTCTCACCAAATATGTTACCTGGTGCAATAAAGACAAGTGCCTTTTTCAGTATATCGTCAGCAAGCGCAATGCCATCGGTATAATTATCAGGAATTTGCCCCCACAGAAACATTCCCACCTGATCCGGGTCAAAATCGCATTCCAATGCAGTCAGAATGGATTCAGCCAAGAACCTGCGTTTTCCGTAGATCTCATTTATCTGATCATACCAACTAGCAGGTTGACCCAGTGCCTCAACCGCTGCTAATTGAAGAGGCTTAAACATTCCGGAATCCATATTGCTTTTAAATCTTAATACTTCTTTTACTCTATCTGCTTCTGCTGCCATGAATCCCACACGCCACCCAGCCATGTTAAATGTCTTGCTTAGGGAATTGAGTTCGATTGCCACCTCCTTGGCACCCGCTATGGAGAGAATACTACGGGGTTGCTTGTTGAGAATGAAGGTGTAGGGATTATCGTGACATAAGAGGATCTGATGCTCATGGGCAAATTTAACGAGGCCTTCAAAGACCGAATAGGGTGCTGTTGCTCCCGAAGGCATATGTGGATAGCTTATCCACATTAGTTTAACGCGAGATAAATCTGTCTCCGATAATTTTTTTAGATCTGGTAGCCATCCTTGTTGTCGAGTGAGATCATATTTCACCACTTCCGCCCCAGCCAGCGCAGATGCAGATTGATAAGAGGGATATCCTGGGTCTGGCACTAAAACCTGATCACCTGGTTCGAGATAGGTCATTGATAGGTGCATAATGCCTTCCTTGGAGCCAATGAGAGGCAATATCTCCGTTTCGGAATCAAGCATCACTGCAAATTTCTGCAAATACCATGTGGCAATAGCCTGGCGTAATTCTGGAATACCCATATAAGATTGGTATCCATGAAAGTCATCCTTTTGGACTTCGCTGCACAGCCGGTCAATGACTTGCTGAGAAGGTTTTAGGTCCGGACTGCCTATGCCAAGATTGATTATATCCTTGCCGGCGGCACGCATTGCTGCAATCTGCCTTAATTTAGTCGAAAAATAATATTCTTCGACCTGGCTTACTCGATGAGCAAGTTTAATCTTCATGGTGAATACCAGCTTTATATTTTCCCAATATCTTTAGTCCCAGCGTAGTTTCTGAAAGTCCCTGAATCACCGCTCCAAATGCATTGGTTCTTTCCAGTAGGAAATCCACAAAAAACAGGTATTCCCATGGTCGACCTGGAATAGGAGTAGATTGAATCTTCGTCATGTTTGCATCGTGATCATTTAATACCTTGAGAGCCTGATATAGGCTACCCGTTTTGTGACTAACTGCGAATGAAACACTGACCTTATTGTACCCTGTGTCATGAGGCACATTCATAAAATGTTCGAGTACAATAAATCTGGTGTAGTTTAGCTTATTCGTCTCGATGCTCTCTTCGAGTGTATTCAGTCCATAGAGCTGACCGGCCAGATTGCTGGCAATAGCTCCAATGTTTTTACACCCGGTCTCAGCAATATCGCGCGCACTTTCTGCGGTATCCTTGGTTTCAACAAGTTTTATATGTGGGTATTTCTTGAAAAACTCTTTGCACTGAGCAATAGCCATATAGTGTGAATGTACTTCTTCAAGCTCCTCGATTCGAGCACCGGGCATGGCAAGCAAGTTTTGCTTGATTCGGAGGTATATTTCGCCACTGATCTGCACCGATGCCCGGTTGATCAGATTATAATTATAAAGCAGGCTTCCAGCTATGGAGTTTTCTATAGCCATCATACCCACATCCGCTCCGGCATTGTTTTCAACCACCGAAACAACTTCTTCGAAAGTGTCGGCAGGTAGAATTTCAATAGGTGATCCATTGTAGTATAATCGTGCAGCAATCTCATGAAATGCCCCATGATACCCCTGAATGGCAACTTTTCTGATCTTATTTGTATCCATAAAAAAAAAGGGTCCTCCAGGGACCCATATTTTTATTATTGTTATTAACAAGCCAGGCCCCTATCATGGACGTCCATAAAAAAAGTAGAAGTAAAACCGGCTGTTAAATAATGTCATTATTTCGATTTAGATGGCAAATGTAGACAATTGTTGAAAGTATGCCAAAAAAACTTCCAATTAGTTGGTGATTGGATAAGTTATCTAATGAGTGGAATCCAAGATTTTATCAGCACCATTGTCAGAAATGCCTCCATTAGCAACAAAGCGACTAGGGCCTGATAATCGTACCGTCTTTCTTGCGCACTTGGGTCCAATTATTCATCTGGACATCGGGAAGCGGGTACTTAGCTGCCTCTTTTTCATTAATATCCACTCCCAGACCTGGCACTTCATTTACATACATATAACCATTTTCAACATATGGACTCCCGGGAAAGATTTCTTGCAGGGTTTCCGAAAAATTCACTGACTCCTGAATGCCAAAATTCCAAACGGCAAAATCAATATGGGCATTGGCGGCGTGACCCACCGGTGAAACATCACCCGGACCGTGCCAGGCTGTACGTACATTAAATACCTCGGCCAGCCTCGCAACCTTCATAGCCGGTGTAATCCCTCCAGCCTGACTAATGTGGATGCGTATAAAATCAAACATCTGATCTTTAATCGGATCTACCCACTCATGCGGACTGTTGAATAGCTCACCCATGGCAATAGGAACCGTAGTATGTTCACGAAGGATTTTAAAATAACGGTTATTTTCCGGTGAAAATGGGTCTTCAATAAAGAACGGTCTGTATTCTTCCAGGGCCTTGATTAAATTGATGGCTTCGAGTGGCTGCACTCGCTCGTGTATGTCATGCAATAACTCAACCTGTTCGCCACATTGCTGACGAGTTTTATTAAATATGTCTACCACACTCTTGGTATAGACCAACGAATCCATAAAATTATCGTCCGGCATACCAAATCCAGCCTTTTTGAAATCGGGCTCGGGTGCCTCTCCCGAATACCCGTAGGCCCCCAGTAACTGCGTCGCACCGTAGCCGCCCATTTGGATGCGTACATGTCTAAATCCTTTTTCCATAAACATGGTGACATTATCGGCGACCTCCTGAGGTGATTTACCTGAGGCATGAGCGTAACAGTCTATCCCAAACCGGCACTTACCCCCAAGTAATTGATAAACAGGCATATTAGCTCGTTTTCCCTTGATATCCCATAAGGCCTGATCGAGGCCACTTAAGGCATTGTTTAGTACCGGACCGTTGCGCCAGTACGAACTCTGGTACGTAGCCTGCCACATATCTTCTATATTATCGACATCCTTCCCAACACAAAAGTCATTAAGGTACTTATCAATGGCCGCTACTACCGCATGAGCACGTTGTCGAAATGTAGCACACCCGAGACCATACAAACCAGGTTCGCTGGTTTCTACCTTGACCACAATTAGCTCAATGCCATGAGGGCATGTTGCTATCGCCTTGACTTTGGTAATTTTTAAAGGTGGCAATCCCACTCTTGCTTGATCATCACGCTCTTTTACTTCGGTCATTGAAGATAAAACCGGACCGGTCGCAGCCATCGCACCCAAACTCAAAGAACGAATAACATTACGGCGGGAATTTGAGAAATGATTCATAAATTATTATTATGGTGAAAAAAATAGTGGTTCAGATTCAAAACTATACTTGGTTAAAATTCCACTGACTACTTGTTTTGCACTTTCTCATCTCTTCACCTCCCCTTGATCGAGGGTACCACCCTGCCTGCACTAGAAAGCTTCCTACACTGCAACCAGCAATTAAAATCACAAGCCAATATGCCGGTATCTTCGATCAAACCACATCCGGCATCCAAAACTTCTAATACCCTTGGAGTTCAACCTGATAGATCTTTGATCACAGCGATGGTAATGCCCGATGCTGGTCAAAACATAAGCCACGATTGACATCAAATACCTCGGGAATGCTAAGCTCAAATAGTCGCGATATAAAATAGGAAAAAGTTATGAGATTCTTGCTGTAGGATCCATGATGATGGCTGACAAAGAATTAATATTGAATACCTGATATTGCCATCTTTTGCAAAGTTGCTCGTCTGCCTTATCCATTGGCTGAATAAGCGTTTCTATAAGAAGGGAACGTTTCACTCCCAAAGGCGATGAGAGCCTGGGTTTAGTAAAGAATTGGAATATAAATCTCGTTAGGCATCAAATGCGAGATGCGACACTTCCTTTCCTTCCAGAGATGTCTCTCCCATCAAATAACTGTCAATTGCACGGGCAGCTTCACGGCCTTCAGAAATCGCCCAAACCACTAAGCTCTGTCCGCGACGCATATCTCCGGCAGAAAAAATGTGTTCGATACTGGTTTGATAGTCATTAGCTTTTACATTTCCACGCTCATCATACGCTACTCCTAACTTATCCAGCAGACCGGTATGCTGAGGGTGTAGGTAACCAATTGCGAGTAATGCCAGGTCACATGGGATTTCGCGCTCCGTACCAGGTACTTCTTCGAAACCAAACCGGCCAGTTTCCGTATTTTTCTGCCAATTGATCTCACAGATCTTAAGTGATTGCACTTGTCCTGTTTCATTCCCGTGAAACGATTTAGTCAGCAGGGCCCAATGCCGATCTGCTCCTTCTTCGTGTGAAGACGACGTTCTAATCATCATTGGCCACAGAGGCCAGGGAGTTTCCTCGGATCTTGTCTCTGGTGGTTTTGCCAGCAGCTCTATTTGGGTGACCGACTTAGCTCTATGTCGATTGGATGTACCTACACAGTCAGAACCCGTATCACCACCGCCGATTACAACTACATGCTTGTCAGTAGCCATCAATACTTCATCCTGGGAGATCTTGTCGCCAGCCACACGCCGATTATTTTGTTCTAAGAATTCCATTGCAAAATGGATTCCATCAAGTTCTCGGCCCGGAATATTTAGGTCGCGAGGCACGGTTGATCCTCCACATAAGCAAATTGCATGAAATTCATTCAGACTGTCGACGGAAACGTTATTCCCGATATCGGCATTGGGGGCAAAGCGGATTCCTTCAGCTTCCATTATGGCAAGCCGGCGATCAATGACATTTTTCTCCAATTTGAAATCCGGAATTCCATAGCGTAACAACCCGCCAATGCGATCTTTCCTTTCAAAGACTGTCACTTGGTGGCCGGCTTTATTGAGCTGACTGGCAGCCGCCAGTCCCGCAGGGCCTGATCCGATTACCGCTACTTTTTTACCCGTGCGAACAGAAGGAGGTGCTGGTTTAACCAGACCCCGTTCATAAGCCATTTCTATGATGCTCTTTTCGATGTGTTCGATGGCGATTGCTGGTTGGTTTATCCCCAGGACACATGCTGTTTCACATGGCGCTGGACAAATTCTGCCGGTGAATTCAGGAAAGTTATTTGTCGATTTTAAAATTTCGTACGCCAAAGACCAATCTTCGCGGTATACAGCATCATTAAAATCTGGTATAATGTTACCAAGTGGGCAGCCATTGTGACAAAAAGGTATGCCGCAATCCATGCACCTTGCCGCCTGGTCCACTGTTTTTTCAACCGGAAAAGGCAGGTAAATCTCCTTGTAGTCGTTGATTCGCTCTTCCGGAGGTCTTGCCTGTGGCAATTCTCTGGTTAATTTTAGAAACCCTTTGGGATCACCCATTTGATAAAGTTTAATTCAATTTTTAATTACTCGTCTCATCTCCACATTGAAATTCTTATTGATAATTTCTGGTCCTTTTTATCATCCTCTGATATTCACCGGTTGCCTCATGGTCGACGAGTCACATGAAAAATTCCGGTTAGGTATCATATCTTCTGCCACAAATTGGCTAAACACCTTGAAATCCTTAATAAAAAAAACCAATGCAAAAATCTAAGGCTACTTTCTATACCACTTTAACTTTCTCATTAGCTCTCTTCCAAGCCAATCGTTCCAATACCGCCTTATAATCTTTGGGCATGACCTTGACGAATTGCTTAGCCATAGTTTCCCATTCAGTCAGGATATTCAAGGCAATTTCACTACTGGTGTACCGGAAATGATTACGGATGAGTCTCCTTGTCTCTTCCAGATCGTCGGAAGATGGTTCCTCCACTTCTACCATTTCCACATTGCAAGACTCATGGAAATTCTGTTGAGGATCAAAAATGTATGCAACGCCTCCACTCATGCCTGCAGCAAAATTTCGTCCCCAGGACCCCAGATTGACAACGATGCCACCCGTCATGTACTCACAACCATGATCACCCACACCCTCTACAACTGCTTTGACCCCAGAGTTTCTTACCGCAAATCGCTCACCTGCCATACCATGAATATAGGCCTCACCTCCTGTTGCACCATAGAGAGCGACATTGCCAATGATGATATTTTTCTCTGGTTCAAACTTAGCTTCTCTATCTGGTGTTACGATTAGGCACCCTCCGGACAATCCTTTTCCGAAATAATCATTTGATTCGCCTTCCAACGTAAATTTTACACCAGGCGCAACAAAAGCGCCAAAACTTTGTCCAGCTGATCCCCTAAAACGGTAATCAATAGTGCCCTCAGGCAGTCCCTCACCTTTATATCTCTTAGAAATTTCGTAAGACAACATGGCCCCAACTGCACGGTCGGTATTATTTATGGGAAACACACCTGAAATGGGATTACTGGTCTCCAGAGTTAATTTCGCATGCTCAATTAATTTTCTGTCCAAAATGGTTTCAATTCCATGATCCTGGGGTACATTTTTAAACTGGCCTACTTCTTCACCTGCTGGTTCTTTATACAGCACCGGACTCAAATCAAGATTCTTGTACTTCCAATGGTCTATTCCTTTCTTCATCTTTAGCATTTCCACCTTCCCGACCATTTCATTTACTTTGCGGAAGCCCAAGTCAGCCATTATTTCCCGCAACTCTTCAGCGAGGAAAGTGAAAAAATTAATAACATGTTGAGGATCACCGGCAAAACGCTTTCTTAATTCAGGATCCTGGGTCGCTATACCCACAGGGCAGGTATTGAGGTGGCATTTGCGCATCATAATACATCCTTCAACCACCAGTGATGCTGTGGCAACACCCCATTCCTCGGCAC
>JABDLW010000420.1 GCA_013001805.1 Saprospiraceae bacterium
GCCGAGAAATGCCTGTGAAATATCTTGCTGCATCTGATAGTAGACCATAAAGATCCAGCCGATAAGAATAATAAATGTCCAATGAATCGAAAGACGTATACCCGATATTTTACCCAAATAAAGGGACCATTTCATTTGCATGTTATCAGGTTTTTTTATTTAACGTAAAATGATATTTACTAATTTTATTTTTCATTTCAACAATAGGACCTGCTTATACGTATCCAGCAGCGGTGAGTGCAAATGCTGGCTTTTTGTTGTCGTCAGGAGTTCTATTCCATAGGACCGCCAAGCTTCCAGATTCATATTAGCATCAGCTTTTTTTGCCAAGCCAGGAATGCAAAAGATCAGATAAGTTTTTATTGCATTCCACCAAACCGGCTGACATGCCTTCCTACCTTCCTTAAATTTACGAACGTTTACATTCCTATTTGCCACTATTAACATACAAGCTCTGATTAATCGGTACATATTTATCAAACTCAGCAAATTTTTAGTCATTTTTTGATAGCCTTTCTGTTTTGCCACCTCGATGAGCGAGCCCGTGACGCAGGCAAAATGCGTCCTCAAATACCCCTTCATATCTTCCTGGTATTGGAGGATGAATCCTGCCTGACGTAGCAAAGCTTTGAAATCATGGTAGCTATTTTCAGAAATGCAATTGATCCATCCTCCAGTCATCCGTGAAGTCAACCAGCCATGTAACTCTGCCTTTATGATGGTGCCACCAAAATTAGGGAAGACAAATAAGTAGGGACATGGGGCATTTTCCTCGATCCAGTCAAAGTCATCCCAAATATTTCCCATCAAAATCAGGGTCTGATCCGGGTTTACAAATGGTCTAAGATCCAGGATCGCATCGCGCCACTGATCGTGATTTACCGCCATTATTATATAGCCATAATTCGGGATTAGATCTTTATCCCCAAGTAATTGATATGGATAAACCGACCCTTTCTTTATTTTTACTGCTTTTCTTCGATCTTGAAATTTACACACTACATTTGGTGGGGAATCATATACATCCCGCAGCAGATGATGCACCTCATTGCCCGATGCCTGAAGTGCTACACCCATAAATGTACCAATGTTACCTTTACCTAAAATCAGAATACGAGCCACTATTTTATTTGACAATTGACAAAATTTGACCAGAGATCACAATCTGCTGTTCTTTATCTCTTTTGTTGCTGGCAGCCTTTTCTACCTATTGAACCATTTGAGCTGGAAATGACCATCCAACTTTTCAGAGGCCAACTAACCAGATAAATATCGCCATGCAGAGATGCTTTTTAAATGATAAGTATCAGTGGCTCCTCTGATTGTTGACTCATTAGCAAATTTCCGATCAGGAAAGATCTAAATTTGCAGAAGAAAGTGATCATTACAATCCTATTTCGAATTTTGCCTAATAGACAGAAACATCGCGGCTTGCATCCAAAAGATAGAATCTTATTTGCACCATCTCAGTGGAAGCTCCTAAGTGAATCTATCCTAGATTACTTCTATTTGCGATCGAGGAATTATGCTGAAAATGCGGCGCTAAAAGTTGTAGGAGACCGCTACCAGTTGAAGAAAAGACAGCGCTATGCTTTAAATCGGATTGTAAGTGCGGATGCGGACCTGCAACTGCTGCAGTCCAACATTGTGAGTAAAGAAGAGGTGAGAAACACGCCTATTTACCTGGATGGGTTTAATGTTTTGATCTTGGCCGAGGTGCTCCACTCAAGAGGGCTGATATTTGAGTGCGTAGATGGAACATACCGGGATATTGCCAGTGTACATGGCAGCTATCATCCGGTTGAGGAAACCACTCAAGCGATTATGTCGATTGGTCAATCGATCGTGTCCCTTCATCCCTCCAAAGTGGAATGGTATTTGGATGCTCCGGTCTCTAACAGTGGCAGGCTAAAAGAATTAATCCTGGAAATCGCATCGCTGCAAAAGTGGAATTGGGAGGTAATACTAGTCCCCAATCCGGATGTTGTGTTGACCGGTCTCAAAGAGGGGATAGTCGTTTCCTCCGACCGGGCTATACTTAGCAGTTGTGAAAAATGGTTTAATTTCTCCCGGTATTTTGTCAATTCAAATTCAATAAATAGTCAGTACGTCATAACGTTCGAAAAACTTGGTTTAGTGAGGACCAATTTCAAGAATTAGAATGGGGGCATTGAAACATAAAACTGCAATATTTTTCCCAGATAGATATGTAAAATGCGAAAAGGATGTTGTGGTTACAGATCCGATCTCTATGATATAAATCATTTTCGATCTTGATCATTAGCATGCAGAAATTAGTGGCAAAGTGGCAACTTAATCCCGATGGTAGAGGACGATAATTTCGTTAACTGGATTGAGTTGGACACATCCAATCCCATTTGGGGTCACTTTTTTACCGTATCGCCATTAGTGGTTGTGGGTACGAAAGAAAATGATGGATATGATCTGGCACCGAAGCACATGGCGATGCCGCTTGGCCTGGAAAATTATTTTGGCTTTATCTGTACACCCAACCACGGTACCTACCACAATGTGAAGAGAGAGGGATTTTTTACGGTTAGCTTTCCCCGGCCCAATCAGGTGGTGATGACAAGTCTGGCAGCCACACCGCGTGATTGTGGGGAGACGGATGAAAAACCCATTGTCTATGCATTACCCACCGTACCGGCTACGGCGATTGACGGAATTTTATTACGCGACTCTTATTTGTTTTTCGAATGTGCACTGGACCGGATTATCGATGGATTTGGAGAATATAGCTTGATTGCGGGTCGTATTATTAAGGGATTTGTTCACGAAGATGCCTATCGAGTGTCCGATGGAGATGATGAAAAGATGATTCGAGATATGCCCTTGTTGGCCTATTTACCTTATGATCGTTTTGCTGAAATAAAGGATACCAGACAGTTTCCCTACCCTAAAGGCTTCAAATAATCCCAGATGTGAAAACTAACAAAACAATATCCCCTGATTTAGCTCAGAGTGTACTGGCGGAATTGCAGAGGCAACGTGATGAAATGGTCGCTTTTCTTAAATCATTGGTGTTAAGGGAAACTCCATCGCGTGTTATGGAAAGTCAGGATGCGATTTTTCAATTGCTGGATCATAATTTGAGGGCATTGGATTTTTATACGTTAAGAATGCCGGGTAAAAAAACCGGCGGTTATTTATTCGCCCGGCCTAACAATAGAAGAAAAGGGAGAGAGATCCAATTGCTCCTGGGTCACTGTGATACCGTGTGGGACATAGGCACCCTGGAGCAAATGCCCTACCGGGAAAATAGCGAGAAATTAGCCGGTCCCGGCATTTACGATATGAAGGCAGGCCTTACACAAATCATTTTCGCACTGAAGGCGATCAGGAATTTGCAGTGGGATATTAAC
>JABDLW010000429.1 GCA_013001805.1 Saprospiraceae bacterium
ACATAGCTCTGGGAGGCGGTAGTACATGGAAGATCGATTTTACCGGTAGTCGATGGTTTCAACCAGAACTTGTGTCTCTTACCGATGAATCTAGAGGTGTCAGTTTGGGAGGAGCGCAGGATGGAGCCAATTTAGGATCTCCCGGGCAAAACAATACTCCGCTGATAAGATTAGAGGAGGGTGCCCCAATTGGACAAATTTGGGGTCTGGTTCTGGATGAAGGTAATCCTGTTGCGGAAGACGGCTCCTGGAATTTTGTCGATGTTGATGGGAGCGGTGATATAGATGATATTAGTGACCGCGCCGTGATTGGTAATGGTTTTCCTAAGTATAATCTTGGAATCAATAATAATTTGGCTTTTGGCAACTTTGATGTCAATGTATTTTTCCGCGCTGTTTTAGGGCATGATTTAGTGAATACTTTCCGTGCCTTTTACGAGGCTCCTGGTCAGATTTCAGCATACAACATTTTGAGGACGTCAGCTGACATTAGAGATTTAAAGGATCAGCCGCAGTTTTCCAGTTATCATGTTGAAGATGCTTCTTTTGTCAAACTGGATAACCTGACCATCGGATATACACTTAAGTCAGCTAATTTACCGCGAGGATTTAGTAAAATTCGATTTTTTGTAACTGGTCAAAATCTGTTTACTATCACTGGATATTCAGGAGTTTCACCAGAACCAAGATTAACGGATGAAGACTTTAGTAGTTTTGGTTCTCTTGCTCCGGGCATCGACCGAAGAAACACTTATTTCAGTGCCCGAGGATTTACCTTTGGTTTGAATCTGGGTCTCTAATAAATCATTTAATAAATTGAATTTCCGACAGATGAAAAAATATAATTTCTCTATAAAAATAATGCTGCTGGCAGGCTGCTTAATTGCATTCTCACCAGCGTGCACTGATCTGGAAGAGGAGCTGTTTAGTGAAGTCACTGCAGACAACTTCTTCCAGACCGAAGATGAATTGATTTCCGCTCTGGGCGCCGCATACACCTCCATGTATGGTTATATGGGTACAGGTGGTTGGGTGGCAGCTCAAGAAGTATCCTCAGATGAAATGGTGGTACCAACCCGGGGCCCTGACTGGGGTGATGGTGGTCATTGGGTGCGTATGCACCAGCATCTCTGGACTTCAGAGGACGATATCGTAAGAAACACCTGGAACTTCCTTTTCGGTGGTGTAAGTGCTTGCAATCGCTTGATATTTCAATTTCAGGAATTGGGCAATCCGCTAACTGATCCTTTTATCGACGAGTTGAGGGCGCTCAGGTCCATCTATTACATGTGGCTAATGGATCTTTATGGAAATGTTCCCATTGTAACCAAATTTGCTGACGCCGATCCAAATCCCCCAACAAATTCTCGGGCAGAGGTCTTTAGTTTTGTTGAATCAGAATTGAAGTCTGCACTGCCAAATCTAAGTGCCAGTGTTGATGGAACCACCTATGGCAGAGTAAATCAAATGGTTACTCAAATGGCACTAGCCAAGTTGTATCTCAATGCGGAAGTGTACACCGGGAGCGCACGCTGGCAAGATGCCATCGCAGCTTGTGATGCAATTATTAACAGTGGTAATTTTTCTTTAATGGGCAATTATCATGATAACTTTTCCATTAACAATTCAGGGTCTTCTGAAATGATTTTTGCCATTCCCTATGATGCTGTCTTCGCCGGAGGATTCAACCTGGTGATGCAGACATTGAGCTACATCAACCAGCAGACATATAATCTGGCAGCTCAACCATGGAATGGTTGGTGTACGCTGGAATCTTTCTACAATTCATACGGAGAGGATGATCTAAGAAGGGGTGAGCCAAATACTGAAGACGAAGATCATGCTCGCGATCCCGGCAACTTTATCATCGGTCCTCAGTTTGGGAGTGACGGATCCAGGCTAGTTGATGCCGGTACAGCTGCAAGTGGTACCGACCCGGATGGAGAACCATTTACGTACCGTGCTTTTATTAACGAATTAGCCCCGGAAGCATGGAGAGAAGCTGGTGCCAGAGTCAAAAAATATCAACTGGAAGTCGGAGGGACACAAAATATGAATAACGATTTTCCCATTTACCGTTACTCTGATGTTTTATTGATGAAGGCGGAAGCTCTTTGGCGGATGTCAGGCAATTCCACCGATGCAGACGCTTTGGGATTAGTAAATCAAATACGCAGTCGTGCGGGACTTGGTGATTTGACCACACTTGATGGTTGTGTAGCTTACAAAGACTATACAGGTTCAGATTATAACTACGATCCAAGTGATCCGTCGGCATGTGGAAGCCCAGTGGCTGGTGGTGAACTATACAATGAAAGGGGCCGTGAAATGTTCATGGAATGCCACCGTCGTTCTGACATGGTACGCTTCGGTTTTTATAACGATGCATGGTGGGCAAAACCAGCCAGTCCGGAACACCGTCGGCTTTTTCCGATACCGAAGCCTCAGCTGGATGCAAATTCTAATCTGACACAAAATCCAGGATATTAATTTCTATTTTAGCAGTAGGTTAAATAGATATCTATGTTGGCCGGAGACGAGAAATTGTCTCCGGTTTTTTTTACTCTCCAATTCATGAATCCACCCGTCTCTTCGTAAATAAATGCTGATTTAGCAAGTGGGAAAAGATGATTATCAACGTTTTAGCTTAATAAAGCCGAAGTTATTTGTCGCAAGTTAGTAACTTTGTCAGTCCTACATCCAGCATTGAAATCTTGCTTCATGTGATTGAAAAAAATTCTCCTAATGCAAAAGATGACCCGGAAATTAAACCTGATTACGGCCATTTTGACCATGCTCCTAATCCAATCGTGCCAGCAGAATGAATATTATCGAATGGAAGCCAGAGAGCTGGCATCTGGCGATAGAAACGATACTCTTTTTTTTGGTTTGCATCTGGGTATGTCGTCAAAGGAATTTTACACGCATTGTTGGGATCTGAACCAGCAGGGTATAGTGAGACAAGG
>JABDLW010000453.1 GCA_013001805.1 Saprospiraceae bacterium
ATGAGGAAGTGGTCAAAGCCCATCTGGACGAGGAAAACAAAGGATATTTTGAGCCGACTCCCGAATGGGATGTGGTCAGATCCTGGGATCGTCTCTGGAGTTGATTTACTAGGAATTGGTAAAAAATATTGATTCTTTTTGAAGTCTTTTAAGACATCGGGGTGTTGCCGTCACTCTAGCGGATCCTAGATCTTTTAATGGATTATGTGAGCACGAATAATAAGTCGTAGAAAAGAAAGCCGAAAGAAGCTAAAACCTTTTGGCGTTCTTTTTTACTGCCGATCGCTGCAACTATATTGTATTTGCCCCTTTTAGGTAGTCAGAAGAGGGAATGAATATTATTACATCTGGTACTAGTGAGCCAGGAGAAATTTCCTTACACTTGCAAGTAAATTACCATATGATCACCGACGATATTTTACTTCGAATCATCGCCATTTTCTTTGGCAGCATGGGCCTGGTGCACTTTGTTTTCGGGAAGACGTTGAAAAAATATGCCATCGAGGCCGATCTGCTCAATGCTAATGTCGCCGTTAAGATGAGTGGTGCTGTATTAATTATTTCCAGCATTGCATTGTTAATACCAAAGTATGTAGAGCGAGGGTTTTATGGTCTCTGTTTATTTCTCGTCATTTCAAGTTTGGTGCAGCATAAATTTTGGGCAAAGAACACCGCACTGGATCAGTTGACTGAATTATTGCATTTCTCTAAAAATCTGCTTATTGCTATTTTACTTTGGTACTTAAAAGATCAATTTAGCTGACTTATTATTTTGCCCATGGATTGAAGAAAAAGTTAGATCTAAATTGATTTATTTAATTGGATATTAGGGTTCTGTGTGTTTTTATTATTTAAATTGATATTCTTGCTTACTATCGTGAATGATGTCGTAAATCATGATTTCCAGAAGTTCCTCGTTTAGCTGTTTGCGCAAGGGAGCATAGCGCGTATGAACCGGACAGGGATTTTTATCCGAACAACGCGGCAAGCCCAAAATGCAACCTTCAGAAATTGAATCGTGGTCGACGGCTTTCACGACTTCCACTAGACTTGTTTTTTTTAAGGTATCTAATTCCACTTCAAATCCTCCTCCTCCCCCTTTGGTAGAATAGACGATTCCGTGGGCAACCAATTTTTGCAGAATCTTAGAAGTGAATGCTTCCGGTGACCCAATTGCTTCGGCAACATCCTTAACGCGTAACCTCTCCGTTACATCCACTTTCGTTCCCATATAAATGATCGCCTTGATAGCATACTGACATGTTTTATTCAACATGACTATAAATCTACTAAAAAACTTGAATCAGACTCATACGTCCGATTAATTTTTTCAGGTATCAAGACCTGGTTTCTTTGATGACTTCTAACCGAACACCGCGGAATAAGATCCGTGGCTCCACTTTTTTTCTCTCCCCAGCTCCCGACTTCCAACTTCCGACTTCGGCCTTCGGGCTTCCGACTTCCAACTTCTGACTTCTGATCAAGCGCCACGGAATGAGATCCGCGGCTGCCATTGGTAGACCCTAATCACCTGATCACCTGATTACCTATTACTAATAAATCCGCCGGGGAATGTAAACTCCCGGCTACGTCTTCCACGTAACAGAACGCCACGGAATGAGATCCGCGGCTCCACCAGTCCTCACTCCCAGCTCCCGACTTCAGACTCCCGACTGCAAGCCTCACATGCTTTAAACCCTAATTACCCAATCACCTGGTATCACCTGGTTACCTATTACTAATAAATCCGCCGGGGAATGTAAATTCCCGGCTACGTCTTCCACGTAACAGAACGCCACGGAATGAGATCCGCGGCTCCACTGGTCTTCACTCCCGACTTCACCTGATTACCCAATCACCTGATTACCCAATCACCTGATTACCTGGTCACCTAGTTACCTGGTTACCCAATCACCTGGTTACCTGATTACCTGGCCACCTGATTACCCAGTCACCTGATTACCTAGTTACCTTTCAAGAAGCCTTTCAACAACTCTTGAGAGACTGCTAGTATCGACCGTAAATCTCCAGTGCTTTGAGCATGGATTTCTCCCGGGTGATAATAGGAACCATTTTGGATTCTTTATCATCATAGTCTGCCAGCAATCGGATCACATCATCAGCTGCATCAGCCGGAACGACCACCACACCGTCATTGTCTCCAACGATATAGTCTCCGGGATGCACCATCACCTCGGCGCACATTACGGGGGTCTGTTTTGAGACACTAACCAATCGACCTACTGAGGTAGCCGGACTGATACGCCGGGCAAATACCGGATGACCAATTTTACGAATCTCGGTGACGTCACGAGCGGCACCATCGATGATGGTCGCCTCAATACCCCTGACATTTGCTGTTGTGGCCATGAGATTTCCGATACCGGCAATTTCAAGTCCATCTTCCAGCACATAAACCAAAATACTACCAGCCGGGGCCTCATCCAGAATCTGCAATGCGTAATTAGGGTATGCTTTGGTGTCTGTCTTCAAAACCGGTCGTAATAAAGCCGTCCAGGCCTGGCCAACTACTTTTTGCTCAAAAATGGGCTTCATATCAGCTGACATCCAACCCCGGCCACCGGTTACTGATTCTACTGCATCAGCGATGTTACCCGTACTATTTTCCGGTTTCCGCAGAGTAGCAATCACTTCATCGGGCGATAGTTTACTTACCGACTGAGATGTGGATTGTTGAGAATGCGCTGTCTGAGAAGATAAAGAGACTATTGCGATTACGAAAACGAACAGTATATAAAATCTTGTATTTGCCATCATGGTCATATTTTCTTGATTTGATAATGATCTACTAAAAAAGAAGGGCGAAGATATTAAAAATTGCAAAATACGATTCCTTGCCAGATCAAATTTCCAGTCTACTATGAAGACTTTTCCGATGCCCTGGTTATTTCATAAAAGAAAGTAGAGATGTAAAAAACACACTGCCACAGGTTTCTGTTGGCAGATCTTTGTAAAGGCTGATGATTATTAGGAATTGGCCCCCAAAAGTTTTAAAAATTTGTCATTTCACCTGCTTCATTTTCAAGACGCATCAACCTCGTAGCGCCTTCTACTCTTTTAAAGAGGGTTCGCTCATTTGTCTCTGCAACTAATGTACCTCAATTTTCCTTCGCAGGGTCTTATTTTCCTGCTGCAGTAGATCGATCCGGTCGATTAGATCGATGATAACTGCGATGCCTTCGATATTCACTTGAAGATCATGATGAATTCGAA
>JABDLW010000462.1 GCA_013001805.1 Saprospiraceae bacterium
AAGGAAATGACAATGACAAATATTTTGCCCCGTCTACTGATGGTTTTAGCCGCGCTATTTTTAGCTACACTTTATTTTGTACCCCTGTGGCAGATCAGCTTGTACGCACCCCAGTATCCCGATGGTGTCCATATGTATATTCATATCGATAAGATCGGTGGTGCTACTCCCGGTACTTTGCAAAATGTGAATATTCTCAACCACTATGTAGGAATGAAGGTAATTGACCCTGAGAGTATACCCGAATTAAAATATTTTCCCATAGTGATTGGAGCTATTATTTTCCTAGGGTTGATATTTGCATTCATTAACAAACGAAAACTATATTTATCGTGGGTAATTATCATGGTTCTTCTTTCCATTTTGGGATTTTATGACTTTTATTTATGGGAATATGATTATGGACATTCTCTTGCCGATGATGCACCGATAAAGATTCCCGGAGAGTCTTTTCAACCACCTTTGTTTGGATGGAAGACAATTATCAATTTTGAAGCCTATTCCGGGCCCCAAATAGGTGGATGGTTTGCCGGGGCAGCCATTGTATTTGCTTTTCTGGCTTATTTAACTCATCGTAAGCAGCAAAAATCCGCGACTCCCCTGTCTTCCAATGTAAAGGTGGCTGAAGCGTTTACTGCTCTTTTCCTGATAACCGGAATGCTCAGCTGTAGTATCCAGCCAGATTCCATCTATTACGGGGAAGATATCTGTAGCGCCTGTAAAATGACTATTGTAGACCGACAGCATGCGGCACAATTGATTACAGCAAAGGGCAAGGCATTTAAGTTTGATGCCATTGAATGCATGCTAAGAAATAAAAAGGAAAATGAGCAATATCACTATTTACTGGTAAATGATTATTTGCAACCAGGAGATCTAATCGATGCGCAAAAAGCAGTGTACCTGGTAAGTGAGGAAATTCCCAGTCCAATGGGTGCAAATTTGACGGCATTTAGTGATGTGGAAGCTGCCAGGAGTTCCGTGCAGTCAGCAGAAGGAAAGTTATTTAGTTGGGAAGAAATCCAGCAGAGAACATTTCAACTTGAGTGAATAATAAGTAAGTATAAAGATCAACATGTTTCAGAGAGCCATTTTTTTTAGAACCATACTATGGGTTTGCCTACTTGCCTTTTGCACCGTAGTGTCTGCTGCTGAGATCAAGGTCTGTTCAGACTGTGATCACCAGCAGATAAAGACCGCTGTAGCTCAGGCGAAATCCTATGATACAGTTTATGTGCTTCCGGGTTTGTACGCTGAGGCAGATATTATCATAGATAAACCTCTGACCCTGATCGGGCAAGGTTTCCCTCGCATCGATGCAAGTTCGGGTAAATCCGGATTGATCATTCGAGCTGATTCGGTCAGCATTTCCGGAGTACACATTGTGAATGTCCAGGTAAGTCACCTTGATGACCGTGCCGGAATCCGGGTGGAAGACTGTAAGGAATTTCGTCTAACCAACAATCATCTTACTAATACGTTTTTTGGCATATACCTTCAGCATGCTAAGCGGGGAATCATTTCGGGAAATATTATAAAGGCAAATGCCAAAGAGGAAATGAATAGCGGTAATGCCATCCATTTATGGTATTGTAATAATGTCGAAATTGTAGCTAATGAGGTCTCTGGTCATCGCGATGGCATTTATTTGGAATTCGTCAAGGAAAGTCTCATCCGTGAAAATCTGAGTACAAATAATATCAGATATGGATTACATTTTATGTTTAGTGATCACAACGAGTACCTGGATAATATATTTAGAAACAATGGCGCCGGTGTTGCCGTCATGTTTTCTAAATTTATCAATATGCGAAATAATCTTTTTGAGGAAAATTGGGGTGCCACATCCTATGGACTTCTGCTGAAAGAAATATACGATGCGGAAATTATCAATAACCGGTTTATTAAAAACTGCACTGGCATTTATGTAGAGGGATGCACTCGCATTAATTATAAGCGGAATAATTTTGAGGGGAATGGCTGGGCAATCAGAATAAGTGGAGGATGTGTTAGTAATGAAATCTCCGGCAACAACTTCATTGGGAATTCCTTTGATCTGTCGACCAATAGTAGTTCTTCGGAAAACTCCTTTGATGGCAACTTCTGGAGTGCGTACGATGGATATGATCTGGATCATGATGGAGTAGGAGATGTACCTTATCGGCCGGTCAAACTCTTTAATTACATTGTAGATCAAACCCCGGAGGCAGTGGTTTTACTACGTAGTTTTTTTATTGACCTGCTCAATTTTTCAGAGAAGGTCAATCCGTTATACACCCCTAAAGGAGTAATGGATAATTTTCCGAGAACAGTCAAATTCAACAGCCATGATTAGAATAGAAAATGTGTCCAAGTCTTTTGGCAAGAACCAGGTATTAAACGGCATTTCTCTGGATATGAATGAACCTGGTGTTACAGCAATCCTGGGACCCAATGGTTCGGGAAAAACCACTCTGATTAAATGTTTGATGGGTATGGTTCTGCCGGATGGAGGAGAGATCCGTTTTAAAGGGGATCATATTAGGGGTAAACATCTTTACCGCAGGGATATTGGTTATCTGCCGCAGATTGCCCGGTTCCCTGACAATTTGAAAGTGAAAGAATTAATTACCTGGATTGCTAATGTAAGGCAGCAGCCTGATCAACGTGATAAATTTGTCGAGGCATTTGGAGTGTCCGGAATTTTAGATCAAACTCTGGGAACCCTCTCCGGCGGTACCAGGCAAAAGATCAATTTGATACTAGCGATGATGCATGACAGTCCCGTCCTTGTGTTTGATGAACCAACCGTCGGCCTTGATCCTGTGGCCATGGTCATGTTGAAAAATTTGATTGCCGAAGAAAAAAGGAACGGTAAAATTATTTTAATCAGTACGCACATTATGGATTTTGTCGAGCAGGTGGCTGACCGGATCGTTTATTTATTGGATGGGGATATCTACTATGACGGAACAATCCCGGATCTAAAAGAGAAATACGGTAAATCCAGCCTCGAAAAAGTAATTGTCTCCATTTTAAGTCAGAGTGTAGAAGAAGTGAGTGAGCCAACTAACGGTATGGCAACCCACCCGAAAGTGTTCATCTAAAAAATTCAGTAATATGAAAGAGATATTGAAGTATACAATGTATGATGTGGTTCGAAGCAAATGGGCGATAGCTTACACCGTATTTTTTGCGTTACTGACGACTACCTTTCTGCTGCTAAGTCGCGATATAAATAGCTCCATTATTAGTCTGATGAGTATCACTCTGGTCCTGGTGCCGTTAATTTCTACCATCTTCTCGGTAATTTACTATTATAATTCACGAGACTATATCAACCTTCTTTTAGCCCAACCAGTAGCACGTAAATCCTTGTTCCTGGGTCAATACTTTGGTATCGCCAGCGCTTTGGCTGTTTGCATCGCCTTTGGGCTATTGGTGCCATTTTTTATTTTTAATTTGGCGGGATCTGGACTAATAAAGAGCACACTGACATTGGTGGGGGTAAATATCATGCTCACCTACATTTTCTCTGCTATCGCATTTTTTATTGCATTAAAAAATGAGGACAAAGTGAGGGGATTCGGCTTGGCTATTTTTAGCTGGTTATTTTTTTCGGTCATTTATGACGGAATCTTTATTTTCTTATTGGCAATCTTTCGGGAGTATCCGCTGGAAAATATGGCACTGGCAGGATCGATTTTCAATCCCATCAATCTTTCCCGTATCCTGATGTTGATGCAGTTAGACATTGCGGCATTGTTAGGACTGACCGGAGCTGTATTCACTCGATTTTTCGGACAATCGTTCGGTTGGATCCTGGCCATGACTATGCTTTTATTGTGGTTTGTGATTCCTTTGTTGGGTATTGTTCGCCGCAGTATGACGCGGGATTTCTGACCGGTAGGGATTATAACCTTGACGATAGCCACTGTCGGATATAGGTTCGTGAGGACGGTATTGATTGCCTGATTTGCTGTGACCGCATCGTCTGATCTGACGATCCATCTGTGTCGGATCTTCAAATGATCTGGTAGATCAGTGTAGGAGGGATGAGGTAGATCACACACCGATTTGACTGGAATCATGCCTGTGGGAGTCGAAGCCTGCTATTTTTAATGGATCATAAATTTACGCTGCCATGAAAATGTTTGATCTAAGTATTTCCAGTATTATTCTTCGCTTTTATCTCATGATGGGATTGGTAATAATTGGTGTCCTATTGAAATTATGGGTCCTGGTACTACTAGCACTGCCAATCTTCCTAAGTATTATGATGGGAGTGTCTCTGCGGAAAAAGCAGCTACATTAGGTTCTCGATACTAAATCTGGCTTTGTCCTGCTCCAACATAGCGTCGACCGATGTACCTTGCTGGAACATGTGACATCCTTCCACCCGCATTATGCATTAGCATAACTATTGCATAATTTGACGATTGAAAATGAATAGTTTGTGTAGGATTTATCGGGAACCAAATAGTGATTTGCAATATCAGGGTTCAACCCCTTTCTGCAGAATCTGCATTTCCAATGCTGATTCCGGGTTCAATTTTTTATCATCCCTGCGAAGAGAGGCGTTGCTTTTCTTGAGGCAGCAGGACAGTATTAGTGCAATAGGTGAGAGTTTTTACTGGAAACTTGGCCGAATCCTTTAATACCTGAGTTTTTCGAGATTTTCCACGGAGTTGATGATGATGTCATTTTCAACGATAGCTATCAACCCTTCCTCTTTAAAGTCAGAAATCGTACGAATTACTGTTTCCTTAGCAGTTGCGGCGAGAGCGGCGAGATCCTCCCGCAGTATGGAGAATTTTGCCTGCCCATTTACCTGATATTTACCAAACAGAGTCACTAAGGCCTTGGCTACTTTCTGACGCACTGAGTCATAGGCAAGGTTGATTAGGTTCTCCTCAGTCTCACTTACTTGATTCGCCATCATTTTAATGAACTGAACGCCAAATTCGTGATTGCCAAACAGGAGCAGATTGAAATCGGCTTTGGGTATGAGCACCAGTGTTGACTCTTCTATCGCTGCCGCAGATTCCTCGTAGATCGTATCTTTAATCAGAGGTAGGTAGCCAAAAAAATCACCTGTGGAATAAATGTGCGTAATAAGTTCCTTGCCAAACTCATTGGTCTTATAGCATTTTACTTTGCCGGCAGAGAGAAAATATAACCAATTGGCGCGTTGTCCC
>JABDLW010000464.1 GCA_013001805.1 Saprospiraceae bacterium
CAATCTAAGGCTTAATCGAAGACCAGATAAAACGCAGGCATTCAGCCCGGTATTTCTCTTTCTTATCCTCTTCGGTATCAATAATTACAGCCGCGGATTGAAAGATTGTTCTAAACAATATATCGAGGAGAACCTGGTAATCATATTTCTTGATAAATCCTTTTCTTCGGGCTAATTTGAATAGTTGACCAAAATGCTTATCCATCTTACTTTTTGTCTCTTCGGCGATTTCGGCAGTAAAATAGTGGGAACTGATCATCTGGTCAACAAAGGCAAAATAGCGCCAGTTTCTAACCCAATAGTCTACTGACGCTCTAATGGCCTTCTTTACTTGTTTACCTATTTGTTCGTCCGGATAATCAAAAAATCCGATGAGGTGCCAAACATAATGATCCATGATGTGTCGGTAAGTAGCTTCAAAAAGAATCTGCTTGTTAGGGAAGTGGTGGAAGAGCGTCCCAATTGCCACAGAGGCCTTACCTGCGATCTTGGCAGTTGCTGCTCCTTCTAATCCTATCTCCTCAGTCAATGCCACTGTAGCAGCTATAATTTTCTCCTTCGTATCTCTCATCGTCGACTGATTGGTCGACAAACATATGCAATTTTATTAAATTAGACTAAACACTCGATTATTAAATTCCTTTGCTTTGTTCTAAATTTAGACCATGAAGAAATTTGTATTCCTTACCTGTCCATTGATATTGGTCATTCTTGCTTGCACAAACCAAAAAGATTTGGATGATCCCGCACGCACTTTTGAAGATATCTCAGAAGAAGAGAAGCATTTGCCCGAAAATGCACTGCTAAGTTTTGAGAACTCCACAGATGTTGAGTTAACGTTGTTTGCATCAGAACCAATGATCTCCAATCCCACAAATATGGACATTGATGCAAGAGGGCGGGTTTGGATGTGTGAAGTACAAAATTATCGTTTACCCTATAATCCAACCTTTGAGGCAAGAGCTAATGGAGACAGGATTCTTATCCTTGAAGATACCGATGGCGATGGTGTTGCCGATCAGAAGAAGGTATTCTATGAAGGCAACGATATAAATGGTGCCTTGGGTATCGCCGTTCTAGGTACCAAAGTCATAGTTTCGGCCAGTCCCAATGTTCTCATCTTTTATGACGAGAATCAGGATGACATTCCCGAGAAAAAGGACACTTTATTCTCACTCATCAAAGGAGTTGATGATGATCACGGAACCCATGCGTTTGTTTTTGGACCGGATGGACGTCTGTATTTTAATTTTGGAAACGCAGGTAAGCAAATTCGGGATAAAAGGGGTCAACCCATCATTGATAAATTTGGCCGGGCAGTTGAAGCCCATGGAAAACCCTACCGGCAGGGCATGGCTTTCAGATGTAATATCGATGGATCAGACCTGGAAGTTCTGGGATATAACTTCCGCAATATTTATGAACTATGTGTCGATTCCTACGGCAATATATTTCAATCTGATAATGACGATGACGGAAATAAAGGTGTGCGCATTAATCACATTGTAGAGTATGGCAATTATGGCTATCAGGATCAAATAACAGGTGCTGGTTGGCGAGAAAGAAGGGTAGGTATGCACGATGAAATACCTATGCGGCACTGGCATGTGAACGATCCCGGTGTGATCCCAAATATGCTCATGACGGGTGCTGGCTCCCCAGCAGGAATCACTTTTTATGAAGGATCAACCTTGCCGCCGGCTTTTCACAACCAAGTAATACATGCCGAACCAGGGCATCAGGTAGTGCGAGCCTATTTGATTGAGAAAGATAAAGCGGGTTACAAAGCATCAATTAAAAATCTAGTAAGAAGCAAAGACAAGTGGTTTCGTCCTTCAGATGTATGTGTCGCACCTGATGGTTCTCTTTTTATTGCGGATTGGCATGACGCTGTAGTAGGTGGGAATGGAATGGATGATAGAAATCGTGGGCGTATCTATCGTGTCACAACCAGAGGTTCAACCAGTTCCTATGAGATCCCACCATTCAATCTTGATTCTCCCGAACAGGCAATTACAGCTTTGTTGAGTCCCAACCAAGCCACTCGCTATCTTGCTCATATGACCTTAATGCAATCTGGCATGGCAGCAGAACCTGCTTTACTCAGCCTTTTCGAACGTAATAATCCCATTGCTACAGCGCGAAGTTCCTGGTTGCTCGCTCGATTGCCACAGAAGGGACTATCTTATGTCAAAGCCATTTGTACCGATGGAAATGAAGATTTACGCATTGCCGGTATTAGGATGATGCGATATCTCTACCCAAATCAAGTCCTTGGTCAGGTACAATCGATGACTAATGATCCTTCCCTCCTGGTTCGTAAAGAAATTGCCATTGCACTTACGGGATATTGTGATGATCAAGCCATTGACATTTGGCTTGACCTGGTAGATCAATTTGATCCTGAGGACCGGTGGTCATTGGAGGCCCTGGGACTATCGACCGACCATTGCCCGGATCGCTACTTCAATGCCTGGATTGATCGAAATAAGGAACAATGGAACACGCCAAAAGGCCACAGTCTAATTTGGCGGATACGGAGTGCACAAGCTCTGCCTTACCTTAGTTCAATTATTAAAGATCCCTCAACACCCAGGGGGACCATTGCAAGATATTTTCGGTCATTTCACTTTATAGAGTCGAATAAAAAGGACAATGTATTGGGAGAAATTCTCCAACACTATCCCTCCGATTCCGCTATCCTGAAGTATGTTTTACTAAGTATCAATCCCAGTTTCCTTAAGAAAACCCGAAGTATTCTAAATCTTGTTTTAAACGATCTCGATGATATTAAAGGCTCACCTGAATGGTTCACGACACTAAAAAATCTTAGATTGAAAACCGAAAACGAGTCGCTTTGGTCCATGGTCATAGATGACGAGCAAACTACCGAAATCAAGAAAGATGCTGCAGCTACATTGATCAACATCGCTGGACTAAGTTTTGTCAAGGCAAGGTTCAGGGAATTGAGTAC
>JABDLW010000474.1 GCA_013001805.1 Saprospiraceae bacterium
CATCACCACTATGTAAGGTACGACGACCTGCTTTTTGACACGACGATGTATTATTTATTGTCAGCGGACCGGGTAGACATTGCTGGTCATTTGTTAAAAAGGAATCCTTTTCTGATGTCGCAACATAACCAGCAGGCGCTTTATTTCTATTATTTAGGTATTTGCCAGATGTTGGATCCGCGAGGCTGGCCAAATTTCAAACAAGCAGAACAAAGTCTGAATCGGGCGGTCAGTGAAATGAAACGATCATTTACTCCTGACTATGGATTCTTCTCCGATGTGGAAAATGCCCGAGGCTATCTATCCATAACCGCCCGGGGACAGAGCACCAATGAGGAAAAGGAATTAGTATGTATCGTACGTCATGAGTTTATTAAAATGGCGATTTATCATTTTCGCGAAGCCTTAATCTATAACCCGGAGAATGAATTTGCCCAACGAAATTTAGACACACTTCTGTCTAAATTACATCAGGCAGGATTACCTATCCCTGTGCATCAATATGCACAAAACTCGATAATTAATTCGGTTATTTCCTTCGATTCCCTGAATATTGATTCACTTAATAATACATCGAGGTTACCCCTTTTGGATTACAGTCTTTTACCCAAAAACTACCAAATAATTCTGACTGAAATTTCCCGATACGATGAGATAATCCTGGTTTTAGACCTTAGCGGTTCGATGGATGATCCTGTAGGTTGGAGCGTAGAAGCTTCAAAATTTGCTGTAGCACAGCAACTTGCCTTATATATATGTTTGCAACTCAGGGCTAATGTATTTCTCGGTGCTATTTCGGTAGGTCGTGAATGTGACACCACGAGTATGGTATTAAATCATGCGGTAGCCAGTATCAGCAGGGAAGAAATTACTATGAAAATTGATGCCATCAGACCGTATGGACACACTCCGCTTAATAAACGTCTGCGAATGACAAAAAACATGTTTTCAGCCAGACAAAATCGAAAATTAGTATTTCTTCTTTCTGATGGCATGGATACCTGCAATGAAATTCCCGACCTTTGTGGCACTGCAGCAATGCTCGCTGCACACGGGATAGATTTATCTATTTTCTCCTTCATTTACGAAACATTGGATCCCGAATCAAGGAGCGCGTATTCTGTGTACAATTGCATGGTGGCTCCCTCCGAGGGGACAATCTATAAAATCACCGAGGATGGTGGCCTGCAAGATAAAATCGAATATGAACCTGTGAGTAACAATACATTGATCCTGCCTGCTTTAGATACATCACACCTCTGGGCTAATAATCGAGGATTGTATCAATTTCCCATTGAAGGCGTCGTTCCTCCTGTAGAAAAGATCATTCAATTCTAAAATTCATAATGTCTTAAGCCCTGTTCATTTCCCCGTGATCCTAGCATGATCACCTAAAGATTCACCTATTCTAAGTGGATCATTATTCGCTGTACATGATAGCATCAATCCCAATAAGATACCTCAAAAATCATACGAGGCGAACCTCAAGCAACGTTAGGTAATCGATAATCGAGACAGAACTGTTCATAATTTCAGCCGGTAAACTTAGTGGATTGACATACGAACTAAAACAGATGATGCACTGCATGAATTACCATAAATGAATAAGGGATCAGGACGACCTGCTACTAAGAATGTTAAGGATTTACCAATCCTTCATTATTTACTTATCTTTAGGAAATTGCATTAATGATAAAAAGGCTCTTATCAGTTCTGACCATTGGTCTTCTTATGGTATTCTATCATAAGAACCTTAACGCACAAACTTGCCATGGCATTTGGAAAACAATCGATGATAAAACCGACAAACCGGCATCGATAATGAAACTTTATGAGGAAGATGGCATTTTGTATGGTGATATCTTAGCTATTTTAAAGGAAGATACCAAACAAAAAAATCCACTCTGTGTGAAGTGCCCGGATGATCGCAAGGATCAACCCGTGATTGGCATGCAACTCATCCGTGGACTTACGCGAGATGGGAATCAGTGGTCTGGAGGTCACGTGGTTGATCCACACACAGGGAAGATCTATCGCTGCTACCTCGAATTACTGACACCTGACAAGCTAAAAGTCAGAGGGTATGTGGGGTTTTCTATTTTTGGCCGTACGCAATATTGGTATCGGACTCCGGATTACGAAGATACCCAAGTCCTCTCTTCCGGAACCAAATGACATTCTTTCCTCTGGCCTTATTTTACATCATTGCCCGTAGTTGAAAACGAAATTTTGCCTCTGGTCAATCGTTATCTGACGCTTGTTTGCACGGTGAACTAAATTAGAGATATTGCACTATCTTGGTCTGCTTACAATCGTTGACCCATGAAGCGTAATTTCCCATACTTGTTTTTTCTCATTCTATTGCTGCTGGTAACCATAGCATTTTTTGGCTTAATCAAAGATTATCTCCTCGCTTTATTCTGGGCTATTGTCCTTGCATTACTCTTTAATAATATCTACGATGTGATTTTGGCAAAAGTGGCTGGAAAAAAGAACCTTGCCTCCGCCCTAACACTTACTCTAATCCTGGTTGTGGTCATCGTACCTGTCTTTGCCGTGGGATATGCGGTTGTCAGTGAGGGAGTAAATTACTACCAGATGATCGAAGCGGGCGAGTTTGATATTCAGGAAAAACTGGATGAGCTAAAAGGAAAAGTGCCACAATTTGAGAGTTTCCTGGAATCATTGTCTATTGATGTCGAGCAAGTAAGAAGCTCGGTTAACACCAGTCTGGCCAATTTCTCGAAATCGTTGGCGAGTAAGGCGTTCAATTTCACTCAGAATTTCATTGGGTTTTGTATAGAGTTCTTCTTGATGCTTTACGTCTTATATTTCTTTTTGCGAGACGGTAAATGGCTAACCGAACGCTTAGTCTGGGTTCTTCCCATTGGAGATGAGAAGGAATGGGCTTTGATCAGGAGATTTGAGAGCGTTGCCAAAGCTACAGTAAAGGGAAGCCTGGTAGTGGCCATTGTGCAGGGCACTGTCGGTGGACTATTATTTTATCTGGTTGGTATACCAGCGGCTATCCTCTGGGGAGTGCTGATGACACTGGTGTCACTATTGCCTTTGGGTAGTGGTATTATCTGGTTACCGGCGGCCATTATACTTTATTCCCAGGGCCAGGTGGCCAAAGCCATCATAATCGTTGCAGTAGGTGCACTTATTATTGGTCTGCTCGATAATTTTCTCAGACCCCGGCTGGTTGGAAACGACACAAAAATTCCGGATTACCTGATTCTGTTGTCGACATTGGGAGGACTCACCTGGTTTGGTATCAGTGGATTTGTTCTGGGCCCGATCATCGCTGCATTTTTTATCACTTGCTGGGAAATGATGGGTGAAGGGTTAGCGCCCGACAGGTAAATTCAGAAATCCTTAAGCCTTTCTTCAATCCGGACTTTTTCAAGCTTATAGTTTTCAGCTTCAATAGCAAAAGGAGGATTCGGGCGTAGGAGAAATCCTGGTTCAAGCGTGTTCCCTTCTTCCAGATATACCAGTAATGGTTCTAGAGAGAGGAAGTCTACCGGATCTGTAATTACTTCCTCGAGAAAGTCAAACAATTCCAATTCCAGGTCTTCCAACTCACCCGTTTCTGCCATCAAATGCCACACTGTACCTACTCTGAGTATATACTGATCTCCAAGGCAATCCTGTGCAAAAGGCACATCGGAGGGTCGTAAATTGGAAAAAATTTTATGCAGTGCGAATTCTCCCTTCCAGACATAATGGATCGAATGCCAGTCAGGATCATTTACACATCCTCGAATATGAAGCCCTCCCTGATAAGCTATAATTCCATTTAAATCTTGCATCAGTGATTGGAGATCAGCTGGCAACAAGCTGTAAGTGTCATGATCTCTAATCTTTTCACCGGCATAAATCGTCCCTTTAAATTCGAAGTCCATACTAATCAACTTCATCCTTTAAAGTCGAATGCACCTTGATGAAATTGAGTACTCTGCGGGCTGTTTTGCGTTTTATCTCTTTTTCCAACACCCGATCCAACTTATCGAGCGTGTATTGAAATTTAAATAAAATGGAATCTTTCTTTATTTCAACGATGCGAAGATTAAATGACTTTGGATCTATTTCATCCCGATAGATCTCAAGTTCCTTGATGAGGTTTTCTTCTAATTGCTCCACCGTGCCTTCAAATTGGGTGCCGAGTTCAAAGGGGATGCTTACCCGTTTTATTTCACCCTTGGTAAAGTTGATAATATCGCCGTGATAAGCTTTGTCATTGGAAATAAATATCAGGTCTTCATCTTCACTTAACAGGGCTAATTTTGTCAAACTAAGATCAACAACTTTACCTTTGAGGTCTCCTATTCTAACGTAATCACCAATGCTAAGTTGCTTGGAAAAAACGATGACAAAGCCCGCAATTATTGAAGAGATAAATTCACGTGATACGATGGCGATTGCTGCAGCTACGATACTTAAGGAAGTGAAAACGGTTTTAATATCAACTCCCCAAAGATCTAGCAGGAAAAAAACAACGGCCATGGCAATAATAAGAACATAAATGTTCTGTACCCCGGAAGTAATATTATCCTGGGCTCCAAATCTCATTTCCTTCCTGATGCGGTACATGAGCATCATGACACTTATGATCAGGTTTAACCCCCCGGCAAATAGGAGAAAACCAACCACATCCTGCATAAATCTGGACCACGGGTCGGGCAAGGCATCGAACGTATTTTGCCACCAAAGAACTGACAATATAGCGACGAGAATAAACTTTGCCAGCAATCGAACAAGTACTTTCTGTCTCATAATTGGTCAAGTGATGACAGTGCAAAGGTGCTCAATTTCTCTCATTTTTGTAAATGTTTTCCCATTTGATAAACTGGAACGGCCGACTGGCGTTATTTATATAATTTCGCACATGACCTGCTTTAACTTGATTGAAAAACAGCCAAGATGAAAAATAAACCTTTTCTCCTTTTTGTCATATTCCTCTGTCCTCTGCTGGGATGTGCCCAACAGAATCCGGATTTTCCTGTGAGTGAGGCCGAGCAGCTGGTTGATACGATTTCTTTGGACTTTAAGAATCCCTGGAGTTTCACCTTCCTTCCTGACGGTGCGATTCTGGTGACGGAGAAAGAAGGAACTTTACATCATTTGAAGGATGGAATAAAACAGGACATTGGTGGTCTGCCTGACATTTATGTGAGGGGTCAGGGGGGATTTCTTGATATCACACTCCATCCCGACTATGCGAACAATGGATGGATATACTTTAGCTACGGATTAAGTAAGGAAAATAGCCGGGGAGGAAATACCGCAGTGATGCGAGCACGACTGCAGGATATGAATCTAAGCGATCAGCAAGTCATATTTGAAGCTACCCCGGAATCAACCAAAGGACAGCATTGGGGAGGAAGGTTGACATTTGACAAGGAAGGATTCCTCTACATTTCTGTAGGAGACCGCGGTTCCAGGG
>JABDLW010000476.1 GCA_013001805.1 Saprospiraceae bacterium
GCACAGGAGTCAGCTACAGTATCTCGAAATGGGAAAGGTGCCAGTTCCGATTTAGCCATTTTAATTTCTTGTGTGGGACGACGTCTGGTTTTGAAACAATTGGTGGAAGAAGAACTCGAGGCAGTGAGATTGGTACTTGGTAAAAAGACTTCAATCACTGGTTTCTACTCATACGGTGAAATCGCCCCGTTTGGTGGTTTCTCGCCATGTCAATTGCATAATCAAACGATGACAGTAACCACCTTCGCAGAATAAAACCCACAAATCTGATAGCCGACTTTGAGATGGAAAACTCTGACATGCATAGACTCTTAAGAAGGCAGATTCGTAAACATGATCTGCAAGAAGATGAGCTGGTCCGACTTGAGGACTTCCTCAAATCAGTGGAAGAAGCCTACTTTGGTTTTGACAAGGACCTTGGTCATTTAGAGAATATCCTGGAGAAAAGTTCTCAGGAACTTTACCGAGCCAGTCAACTCTTAAAAGAGGACATTCAGTTAAAGACAGAAGAGAATTATCAGACGAAACTTCAATTGGAAAGAGTTCTGAATAATGTTAGAAATGTCATATTCCAAACTAACCTTTCCGGTGAATGGATCTATTTAAATTCGGCCTGGGAAGAAGTGACCGGATATACAACCTCGGAGTCCTTGAATAGATTCTACGAAGACTTCCTACATTTTGTGGATGAAGATGATCGGATAGATATCTCATCTATAATAAAAGGTGAGGTCGAACATTGGCAAAAAGTTTTCCGGATCAAGACTAAAAGTGGTGATGAAAAATGGATAGATCTGGCCCTTCGTCTCACCCGCAATGCCGAAGGTGTAGCGGACGGCACCATTGGCAATATAGTCGATGTGACCGAACAAAAGCTTTCTGAAATTAATTTGCTAAACGCAAAAGAAAAACTAAAGAAAGCAAGTCAGGCGAAAGAAGTTTTTCTGTCGACGATGTCTCATGAGATTCGGACTCCATTGAACGGTGTCATAGGCATCGCCAACATCATGATGATGGAGGATCATCTACCGGGTCAGGTGGAAAATTTGAATACACTCCTGTTTTCGGCAGAACATCTTTTAGGTCTAATTAATGACTTAATTGATATGAACAAGATCGAGGCAGGTAAAATAGAGTTTGAGTCGACAGAATTCAATTTTGAGGCCATGCTTGCTGGTATTCGAAAAACATTTTCCTATCAGGCAGAGGAGAAAGGAATTCGTTTTATGATCAAGAAGGATGAGACCATACCTCCCGTCCTGGTAGGCGATGCTATTCGACTTTTACAGGTCCTTACCAACCTCATCGGGAATGCCATGAAGTTTACCAAAGAAGGAAGAATCACTCTGGATATTGAAGTATACTCCGAATCTGAAGATGAAATTTTAATTCACTTCGAAGTTATTGACACCGGCATAGGTATTAAGGAGGAGAATCTGCAAAAGATTTTTGAGCGTTTTGCTCAAGCCGAGTCAGACACAACCCGCCAGTTTGGTGGAACAGGCCTGGGACTCACCATTTCCAAAAATCTTCTCCAGCAGCAGGGTAGCTGTCTGCAATTGAGAAGCACATTTGGCAAAGGAAGCACCTTCTACTTCGATCTTCCCTTTAAGAAAAGCAATCGCTTTGATGCAGAAGGTCCAAAATTCATGGATCTACAGCCTTCTTATTCAGGAATGGATGGATTCAGAATTCTTGTTGCCGAAGACAATAGAGTTAATGTCATGGTGATCGAAAGGCTGTTAGAAAAATGGAACATCGAGTGCGTTGTCGCCTGTAATGGTGCCGAAGCTGTACGGATACTTGAAGAGCAGGATTTTGACCTCATTCTTATGGATATCCAAATGCCCATAATGGACGGGTATACCGCGTCAGAGGTCATCCGAAGTAAAGAGGGGAAGAAATTCCAAGAGATACCCATTATCGCCCTAACCGCTTCTGCAGAGATCACTATTCAAAAGCGGGCCAAAGAAGTAGGAATGAACGATTTCATGAGTAAACCTTTTAATCCCGTAAAACTTTACAATAAACTCAAGCAATTTCGTCAACAACAGATCGAAAGTACTCCTTCCTATGGACAAATTTGAAGAAGGTATAGTCGAGCAATTACGTAGGGAAAACCGGGATCTACAAAAGCGGATTTCTGATTTTGAACAGCTTGAGGCTCGGTATCAGAAGACAGAAGAGAGCCTCCAGCAAGAATTGAGGTTCTTCGAAACCCTCATGGATGAAATGCCCGATGCAATCTATTTCAAAGACAGAAATAGCAGATTCATCAGAATCAACAGGGCACTTACAAAACGATTTGGCTTACAGCATTCGCATGAAGCCGCCGGTAAAACAGACTTTGATTTCTTTACAGAAGAGCATGCCCGGCCGGCCTACGAATCGGAGCAACATATAATCCGGACTGGAGAGCCAGTAATTGGTATTGATGAGTTAGAAACCTGGCCTGACGGCCGTTTTAATTGGGTGTCGACCACCAAGATGCCACTACATAGCGAATCGGGTGAACTCATTGGTATATTCGGAATTACTCGTGATATCTCAGAACAAAAGAAAGCAGAAGAAGCATTAGACCGTGTCGTAAGCAATGTGAGAAATGTAATTTTTCAAACTAACCTCAAAGGAGAATGGATCTATCTTAACTCAGCCTGGGAACAATTATCTGGTTACACCATCGCGGAATCTCTCGGCCGGTATTATGAAGAATTTTTACTGGACTTGGAAGAAGACTCCGGTGGAATTCGAGACATGATTAAAAACCAAATAGAGCATTTGCAAAGAGTCTCGAAGGTGAAGACCAAGGATGGGTCAGAGAAATGGATTAACCTTAACATTCGCATCACATACGACGCCAACGGCACACCTGAAGGTACCATAGGAGATATAGCCGATGTAACAGACCTGAAACGATCTGAGCTACAGCTACTAAGAACGCAAGCAAAACTTGAAAAAGCGAACCTTGCCAAGGAGGAATTCTTATCCACAATGTCTCACGAGATCCGAACTCCTTTAAATGGTGTAATTGGCATTGCCAACATACTGCTAATGGAACATCATTTACCAGAGCAAAAAGATAATCTCAATGCGCTGCTTTTTTCTGCTGATCACTTACTGGGACTAATTAATGATTTAATTGACTTTAATAAGATAGGATCAGGCAAAGTGGATTTCGAATCAGCCGAGTTTGACCTTTATGGCATGTTACGTGGGTTGACGAAATCTTTTGCAAATCAGGCAAAGGAGAAGGGTATCCGTTTTATTGTTAAAAAGGACGATACTATACCCTCTACATTAATTGGTGACGGTGTAAGACTACTGCAGATCCTTACTAATCTGATTGGCAATGCGATTAAATTTACCCGGGAAGGAAGGGTAACGCTTGATATTGAAGCAAATCATGCCACCGATAAGAGTATCAATATCCGCTTTAAGATAATAGATACCGGTATTGGGATCAAAGAGGAAAATCTCAAGAAAATATTTGACCGGTTTTCACAAGCGGAATCCAGCACTACTAGAAAGTATGGTGGTACGGGTCTTGGTTTAACCATCTCCAGGAGCCTGCTGCTCTTACAGGGTAGTGATCTTTATGTAGAAAGTGTTTATGGGAGTGGTAGCAAATTCTATTTTGACTTGACCTTTGACCGGATTGCATCCTCTCCGACTATTTCCCCCAAATCGTTTGGGCCTCCACTGGAATTAGACGACTTTCACATCTTAATAGTTGAAGACAACCCAATCAATTTGATGGTGATGCAGCGCCTTTTTAAAAATTGGAAGATTGATCATGCCATAGCCAAAAACGGTGCCGAGGCTTTAGATGCCCTGAAGGATGAGGATTTTGACTTAATACTGATGGACATACAAATGCCGGTAATGGATGGCTATGAGGCTTCAGAAAAAATCAGGAACCTGGAAAATCCGAAATGTAGAAATATACCCATTATTGCACTGACAGCTTCTGCTGAAATTGAAATTCAACAAAAAGTCAAGAAGGCAGGTATGAACGATTTCGTCAGTAAGCCTTTTGATCCGGTACGATTGCAAAAATTACTGCATGAATATCGTCTCAGAAAACTAGAAAAGGTAGCATCTTGCTGATTTTAAGAAAATCTCGAAACCTGTCGGATTCATGTCAATTCGAGTGGAAAGTCTCTACTAGGTCAGATCTGCATCGAGTAAGTATTTAGATTCTCTGACCCTTACGGGGTTATCTAGTGAAATTTATCTGTCAAAAAATCTCCCTGGTACTAGCTCAGATAAGTAAGTGTAAATTTTCCTATGCACGCCCACGTGCCGTCTTTGTTTTAAGAAATGTTTATTCTCCGGCGAGCTCAATTCCGCTCCAGCCTGTCCTGAACTTGCTGAAGGACTCACATGCAAAAATTTTACATTATTAGGCTTTTGGGTATGCGACTTGACTTTTTAAAAGATGTTTTGTTTTCTCAACTAACAACATGCCCACCAGAAGAACTAAAAACCACTTTTTTTAACCCAATGAAATAAATTTCGCATGCCCACCTGGTGATGTAGGTCTATCTGAACGAAAGATTATACCTTTACATCACTAATAACAACAGGAAAATATGAGTGTCGTGGAAATGAAAGTGCCCGTGATTGGTGAGTCAATCAATGAGGTTACTTTATCACAATGGCTCAAGGGCAATGGTGAATATGTTGAACTAGATGAACCCATCTGTGAATTTGAGTCAGATAAAGCCACTCTCGAATTTCCTGCAGAGGCTTCCGGAAAACTGATTTGGGTTGCCGACCAGGGTGCCGACCTTGAGATTGGTGCATTGGTAGCCAAAATTGACACTACGGTTGAAAAACCTAATACGGTCAAAAACAATGGCACTCCACACGAGACCGTAGAGAATGAGGTTAAAAGTGAGATTCAAACACCTGACGTGGCAGCAGCAAGTCCGTCTTATGCTGAAGGCCTCCCCTCACCAGCAGCTGCCAAATTGATCCGCGAGCAAAATATAGATCCTGCAAATATCAGTGGCACAGGACGCGATGGAAGAATTACCAAAGAGGATGTAGTAAGCAGAAAAGAGGATGCGCCACAGAAACCTGAACATGAGGTGGTTAATGCAGCAGCCACCACTAAGTCCGGTAACATGCCTTTCGGAAGGGGTGAGCGAAGGGAGAAAATGTCGAGAATGCGACGAACGATTGCAGCCCGACTGGTATCCGCCAAGAACAATACGGCCATGTTGACCACTTTCAATGAAGTGGACATGACAGAAATACTTGCACTAAGGAAAAAATATCAAGAAGATTTTGTCGCCCAACACGGAATCAAGCTGGGATTTATGTCTCTATTTGCGAAAGCTTGTGCTCAGGTTCTCAAGACTATGCCCCAGGTAAACGCACACATTGATGGTGACGAACTTATTTATCATGATTACGTCGACGTTTCCATTGCGATCTCGACTCCCACGGGCTTGGTAGTGCCGCCGGTACATAATGTTGAGTCACTTGATTTTCATGAGGTTGAATTTGCCATCAAGGACCTGGCCGAAAAGGCAAGAGAAGGCAGACTATCCCTTGAGGAAATGCGCGGAGGTACGTTTACGATCACTAACGGAGGTGTATTTGGTTCACTTCTGAGCACACCAATTCTAAATGAGCCGCAATCGGCAATTTTGGGTATGCACACCATTCAGGAAAGACCGGTCGCCGTTGATGGGAAGGTCGAGATAAGACCTATGATGTATGTTGCACTTTCCTATGATCACCGGGTGATTGATGGGAGCTCATCGGTGACATTTTTAGTTAAAGTAAAAGAGTTGCTCGAAGATCCGATCAGATTATTTATGCAGATTTAATTATTCCATCCTTAAGGAAAGCATCGATGCAACCCTACGCGATATTCGGTATATTCCTCTTAAGGAGTGAACGTAAGGACTCCAGGGCGTTTTTACCGCTCTCGAGGAAAATCGATTTTCTAATTGATCAAATGCGTCCTCGATCAATGCGTTATGTAGTGGCTCGATCACCAATTTCCATTTGAAAGTAGCCAGACCCATTGTATTCATATCGATGCAATGGATGATCTTGGTTTCTTGATGTCGCACTGACTCCCATTTAATCCAATGCACGCCGACCATGCCTTTGGGATTGCTAAAAGTAAATTCAATGTAATTTGTTCTCTTCTGTGAAACACAGTAACGTATGGGTCCATGACCACCGGTGTTGCCAATTTCCAAACCATCTTTAAACTTCATTGCCGGCCATTTACCGATAGGCCAGATCAAATCGGAAGGGGTGGCTAGCGTTCCAATGATTTCCGCAATTTCGTCGGTTGTGGCAGAAATGATACGTGAATGAACATTTAAAACTTTCATCGATCAATGAATATTTGGTAAGCCGAAAACCCATTCAGCACTCAAAACAAAACAATCTGGTGCCGTACTGTAAATAAATATAGCATCTTCACACAAATACATGATCGTCCTCCAGCCAGATCATAACCTGATGTGACTTTTGATCACCAATTCGTGGCATTATCTGGTGCTATCCGGTAGTGTATATTTCTGATAGCATTATTGAAGTTGACCAACCTTCGCAGAGACTGCGATATCTCCGGGCATGTCAAAATCCCTTATCACGACAATCATTTGCAAATTGGATCTTAGTCAAAAACAGAAGCTTTCCTACCAAAAAACCCCGGCTCAATACCAAAACCCGAAAGCACGTCAAAACCAACCACTTCTAGCACTTTTATTGCCTTATCTAAAACGTAAATTATCGATTATATCCCATCACAACGAAATATAGTCTTGTAGTATAACAATATGTTTTAGAGAGATTCTTGCAGCTCTTAGTTCAGAAAATAGATACAGCTCAAACACGTGAGAAAATTGAATTCCAGAGCAAGCGTCCTCCAGCCACATCACAACTTGATGTGGCTTTTTTTATTTACCTCATACTGATGTTGGTCAATGTCGAGATACTCGATTTCCTGCAAAAGAGGAATCCTATTCACTCCGGCAATGTTAGGTTTAGCCACCAACGAAGTGGCTCATTCTGTTACAAGTATAAGTCAATTCTGTCTTCAACAGCGCCTGAATCACCGCAGATTCCGAGACTGGGGTGAAGCCTTCGATTACATCCCAACTCATGATGCTTGCGACTGGTCAGCTCCCATAGTGATATTATTAAGTTCATACGAATGCTTACTTGAAGAAGTCCGACAATCAGCTAAATCGAATCTTTGTCAAAAACAGAAGCTTTTCTACCAAAAAAAGGCAGTATAGTACCAAAAACCGAAACCGGTATCAGATCAAGCACAATTAGCACTCTAATTGCTTTATCAAAGGTATATATCATCGATTATTCCCATCGCAGCGAAATATAATCTTGTAGTATAACTAAATTCAGAGAGATTCTTGCGGCTTTAATTCAGAAAATAGACACAGCTCAAACACATGAGAAAATTGGATTCCGGGGCAAGCGTCCTCCAGCCACATCACAACCTGATGTGGCTTTTTCTAATACACCTAACACTTGTGAGATAATTACTCCAAATTTTTACGGTGATAATGATGCATAAGGTAGAGTGATTTACGATGCCATTTCGCCCTTGAGTTTTTCGGCATTTTCCGCCACCTGCAGCGCTTCAAAAATCGCATCCATATCGCCCTCAATTATTTTATCAAGGTTGTACAGAGTCAGGTTAATTCGGTGGTCTGTGACCCGGTTTTGGGGATAGTTGTAGGTACGTATCTTGTCGGAACGGTCTCCACTGCCTACAAGTGACTTTCTTTTCGAAGCTTTCTCGTCTTCATAGGCCTGACGTTGAGAATCGTAGATTTTTTGATACAACCGTTGTAGGGCTATTTCCCGGTTCTTGATTTGCGAGCGACCATCGGTACTTTCGGCCACGATTCCTGTTGGTAAATGGGTAAATCTAACTCCTGACTCGGTCTTGTTTACATGCTGACCTCCAGCCCCACTGGATCGAAATGTATCAACTTTTAAATCCGGCTTCTTTATGTCCACATCTTCCATTTCAAGCTTAGGCATGACTACCACCGTTGCAGCAGATGTATGCACCCGTCCCTGTGATTCAGTCTGAGGCACTCTCTGGACCCGGTGTGCACCAGATTCAAATTTTAGTTTGCCAAAAACGCTGTGTCCCGATACCTCTAATACGATCTTACTATATCCACCCACCGTTCCCTCGGTGGCTTGCAATATTTCCTG
>JABDLW010000524.1 GCA_013001805.1 Saprospiraceae bacterium
CTTGGCCGTTCTGGAAGGGGAAGGCAATTTATTTACAAATGGTCAGGCCAGAAAGATGAATATAAAATTAATTCCATACTACGCCTGGAGTCATCGCGATATTAGTCCGATGACCGTTTGGTTACGGGAATAATTAGTATCGCTACATGCTTGTCAATTGTTCCAGGCAGCGACTCCCCGGTTTTAAGGCGTTACTTCATTTGATCAGATCTTCGCAAACGTAATTGGTTGGAGATGAGCCTGAACCGGATGGAAAATTATGCCCATCAACCGATCTTTCCTGTTAATTTTCTTATCTTGAAGCAGGGAACTCTGCCGTTAGCACACCATTGAATGTCTGAGGAGGAAATTATTAGGTATTACGATGATTGTCACCAGGACTATCAGATCGTCTGGCACCTTAATTCCCATTATTGCATGCACTATGGTTACTGGACTGACACGACCGTCAGACTCCGGCAGGCTCTCGTCGAAATGAATCAACAAGTGGCTCTCAAAGCAGGGATAAGCCGCAATCAAAAGGTGCTGGATGCGGGATGTGGAGTAGGTGGTTCCGCTTTTTTTCTGGCTGAAAAGTACCAATGCCAGGTGGAGGGCATTACACTAAGTCAGAAACAAGTGAATTTTGCCACACAAAAAGCACTGGAACTAAACCTCACGGATAGAGTTAGATTTTCGGTAGATGATTTTACATCAACGCATTTTGCCGGTGACACATTCGACGTGGTTTGGGCAATTGAAAGTGTTTGCCATGCCAGGGAAAAAAGTGAATTTCTCAAAGAAGCATATCGAGTCTTGAAGCCGGGAGGTAAATTAATTGTGGCCGACTTCTTCGTCAATGATGGAGGAGAACAACGTGGAAGGCGCTGGATAGATCGTTGGGAGAAAGCTTGGGCTATACCAAAATTCGAAGTCCTTCCGGAGTTTCTTACGAAATCGAAAGTTGTGGGATTTAAGCAGTTGTCGGAAGAAAATATAACACGCCATATATACCCCTCCGCCAAGAGGCTGTACTATTGCTATGTGCCGGGAATGATATGTCACGGGGTGCTTTCACTTTTCGGGAAGCGCACCAAATATAATGCTCGGAACGTCTGGTCAACACTTTATCAGTATAAAGCCCTGAAGAAAAAACTGTGGAATTATCACCTTGTGCGGGCGGTGAAAGAGTGATTGAGGTCCAAAGACATTAGTTTTCTTAGGCTTATTTATTTGATGCCCTGAAGTAAATCCGTATGCAAGATCAAGGTAAGAATAAGATCAAAATTGCTGTGTGGGGAGATGGTATGAGCAAATCATTAAATTGAATGGGAGTTCCAAAGGTTTTGAATCCGAAATATAATACCACAAAGACGACTCTATTGGAATCCGTAGTGGACAATAGTAATACCAAGACACTGCTCCAGGTGCTTACGGATGATGACATTTCATTTAATGACCTGGCAGATTTGAGAAATGACTTTGAAGTCTCCAAAGAGTCGATCAAAGGTTTGCTCAGAAGCATAGATTTTATAAAATATAAAACGGGAGTAGCCATTGTCAAAGAGTTCTTTGAAGGCCAGACTCTTCATGCTTTCCTGGACCAGGAATCCTTGAGTCTTAGAGAAAAGATCATACTGTCAAAGAATCTGACTGAGGCTATAAATAATCTCCATGTTCGAGGTTTTGTGCACCGCGATATAGCGCCGGAGAATATCCTGGTCGATCCTAAAACGCTGGAAGTAAGAATTGCCAGTGTGGCTAAGACAGCACGTGCCATTGGTGACATTATTCATGGTGACTTGACAAAGAAGATCGAAGGTTCTATAAGTTATATTTCTCCGGAGCAAACCGGGCGCATGAATCGCAGCATCGACTATCGTACGGATGTTTATTCTTTGGGCATCATTTATTATGAGATTTTTAGTGGCCGTCTGCCTTTTTTATCAACAGATCTATTGCAAACAGTTTATGCGCACATCGCCAAGATACCTACACCTCCCAAAGAGATAAATCCCCAAATTCCAAAAGTTATCTCGGATTTGATCATGACAATGATTCGCAAGAATGCGGAGGATCGTTACCAGAGCTTGAGTGGAATCCTTGACGATTTG
The DNA here is from genome assembly GCA_013001805.1 of Saprospiraceae bacterium. Classification (GTDB taxonomy): domain Bacteria; phylum Bacteroidota; class Bacteroidia; order Chitinophagales; family Saprospiraceae; genus JABDMH01. The sequence goes on from JABDLW010000524.1 coordinate 2,094, forward strand.
ACTGAATGTGAGAAAAGGTTGGATAATCAGGGTAAAATCGAATATTTTACACTCGGGAAGACAGATCAAGCCACTACTTTTAACATTTCGGAAAAGCTCTATGGGAGGGAAGTAGAAACGCAACAACTTATTGACACCTATGAGAAGGCAATGCGGGAAGGTGTTAGCTTATTGGTTGTTGGAGGGTATGCCGGGGTAGGTAAAACCAGGTTAATTAATGAAATATATAAGCCTCTTGCGAGAGAAAATGGAAACTTCATTTCTGGTAAGTTCGATCAATACAGTCAGAATAGTCCCTATTCCGGTTTTGTGCAGGCGTTTAAAGCCAGGATAAATCAGATTTTAGCTGAAAGTGAAACAAAAGTAGCATTCTGGAAATCCAGGATAATAGAAGCCCTTGCGGAAAATGGTTCGTTGATAGTTGATCTGGTCACCGATTTACAACATATAATTGGCGATCAGCCCAAAGCTCTCAAACTTGGATTTAATGAATCTCATGCCAGGTTTCGTAAGGTTTTTTGTGATTTTGTGAATGCGTTAGCAAGTGAGTTTGAGCCTTTGGTATTCTTTATGGATGACCTGCAATGGGCAGATTCTGACTCCATTGATTTGATCTACGCCTTGTTAAATGCGCAGGAGGTCAAACATATCCTAATGATCTGTGCCTACCGGGACAATGAGGTCAATTCTTCACACCCTTTTCACCTGATGCTTAAACGTCTTGAGAGCGGTGATACACGAGTTGAATTCGTAAAAGTAAAGGATCTGTCAAAAGCAAACGTACAACAGTTGGTTGCAGACTCACTAAAATTACCTGTTGGTGAGGTAAATGACTTATCAGAGTTAATTTATAAAAAGACTGCTGGCAATCCGTTTTTCATAAATCAATTTCTACAAAATCTCGTACAGCATGGTATCATCTATTTTGACCTGGATCAGCGATTATGGCGTTGGCAAAATACCGGTGTGAAGCAATGGAATATAACCGACAACGTTGTTGACCTGGTTGTATATAAATTGCAAACTTTATCTGAGTCTGCCCAAATTGTTTTGCGATTGGCGGCTGCGGTGGGAAACACCTTTGATATCTCAACGGTGTCTACCATTTCACGGATCGGGAGGAATGAAGTGGCAAACCTGGTCTGGGACGCGGTGGATCTCAATTTCATACAACCAACCGGTCTCCAGTCCCGTCATGTAAATGATGCCATCTGGGACGAAATCGGCATCGATACCCGAGGAGCAGAAAACCTCAGCTTTCGATTTCAACATGATAAGATCCAGCAAGCAGCTTATTTCTTAATCGATGAAAAAGAGCGAAAGAAAACGCACTATGAAATAGGGTCCCTATTATTATCTGAAGGTGACAAGCGTGGAGAAATTGACAACTTATACGAAGTAGTCAATCATCTAAATCTTGGTTCCGATCTCATCTCTTCAATGGATGAGCTTATTCATCTGGCAAAACTCAATCTTAAAATTGGAAATATTGTCAAAGATTCAAATTCTTATGAGGCTAGTCTTGAATACCTGAGAAAAGCTACGGAATTAATTGTCCCGTCAGATGATGCGGGTCTCTACCGCAGGATTTTAATCTCTCGATCCGAAGCGGAGTATCTGAATGGACATTACGAGAAGTCAGAAAAGATGTATGATATCGCATTAGATAATGCGGATTCTGGATTGCTGAAGGCTGAAATTTTTGCAGAAAAAATGAAATTGTATGAAAATACATCTCGTCATGCGGAAGCGATTCAAAGTGCATTGGAGGGATTAAGACTCCTGGGTCTAACTCTTCCGGAAAAGCCAGGCACGCTAAATATTATGAAAAATTTGGTGCAAACCAAATTGATGTTGAGGAACAAGACCATCGATGACTTGAAGCAGTTACCTGTAATGGAACAACCTGAATTAATTCTGAAGATGAAAATTCTTATGAATCTTTGGGGTCCGGCATATCTCTCCAATCCCAATTTACTGGTTTTGGCCATATTGAAACTGGTGCAATTATCGGTCAAGATGGGGAATGCTCCTGAATCAGCACTGGCATTTGCATTTTATGGTTATGTAAGCTGTGCTCAACTAAAAGAATTTGAAAAGGGGCATGAGTATGCCAAGCTGGGGCTTTGGTTAAATGATAGATTTAATGATAAAACCTACCGGGCTAAAGTGTATGTGATTTATGCAGGTTGTGTGGCTCACTGGAGAGAACCATTTACAGATACTGTTGAATGGCTAAGGAAAGCAAATCTCGTTGGTCAGGAATCTAATGATTTGGTTTATGCAGGTTATGCCTACAACTTTTTAAGTAAAAACCAGTTTTGGAGTGGCGAACATCTGGAGTCGCTTACTAATAAATTTGTCGAATATGTGCACTTCGCAAGAAGTATCCAGTCACAAACGACACTACATCATTTACTTGCGGTGGCAAGAATGCTCTATAATTTACTTGGTTGGGAATATTCCAAGGATATTTTCCAAGATTCGATGGACGAAAACCATCATCTAAAACAGATGACTGCCCTTGCTGAAGATGATGGTATTTGGTTGCCGCTAGTTTGTCATAGAATTCACCAAGCTTATTG
>JABDLW010000534.1 GCA_013001805.1 Saprospiraceae bacterium
CTACTATTGGACGGTAGCGAGGTATTAAAGGTTGTTTTCCCTTCGTTACAAACTAGGTTACAGTTTGTCAACTTAACATTCTTAGATATTAGTATTACTTTTAATGCGTTTTTAAAAACTAAAAGGAATCGATTTTGCTTTGGAGTACGGCGATAAATGGTTTTAAACACTACATGTTATTGGAGCGTAGTATGTCTGCACATTCAGTAGATGCCTATCTCTCCGATGTCAGAAAGTTCGCTGATTTTCTGGTGGATGACTATCCGGATGTACTTCCAGAGAGGGTGCGGCTACATCACATTGAAGAGTTTTTGGGCTGGCTGCATGATTTAGGACTCGGAGCACGGACTCAGGCCAGAATTCTTTCCGGCATTCGCTCATTTTACCGATATCTCATAGAAGAAGATGAAGTTTCCAGCGACCCTACCGCCCTGATCGAAGGACCAAAAATAGGACGAAAAATGCCAGAAGTACTGTCCTATGCAGAAATCGAAAAGACCCTAAATGCAATCGATCTGAGTAAACCCCAGGGCACGCGTAATAGAGCTATAATCGAAACACTCTATGCCTGTGGATTGCGGGTAACCGAACTCGTGGGCCTAAAGATCTCCAATCTATTTCTGGATATCGGCTTCGTCAAAGTCATTGGCAAGAATGATAAAGAGCGAATCGTCCCCATCGGAGAATCTGCCATAAAGCACATCAAGCTCTATATAGAGAATGACCGGGTACGATTACCATCAATAGACGCCTATGCCAGTGATATCCTCTTTTTAAATCGCCGCGGAGCACCACTGAGCCGGGTGATGATTTTTAATATTGTTAAGGAGGCAGTACGAAACGCCGGTATTGGAAAATCAATTAGTCCACATACCTTCAGACACTCTTTTGCGACACACCTTGTAGAGGGAGGTGCTGATTTGCGTGCGGTTCAGGAAATGCTGGGGCATGAGTCTATAGTCACAACAGAAATTTACACTCATCTGGATATCAACTATTTGCGAGATACCATTCTGAGTTTTCATCCCTTAAATAATTCTTAAGTAAGGAGGACTTACCAACTTAATGAATAAATTTGCGGCCATGCGATTTGGCCAATTCTGCTTGGGACTCATAACGGTTGCCTTTTTCTTCCAGTGTGCAAGTAAGGCCACTCCGCCCGGGGGGCCAAAGGATGAGACTCCACCCGCTATCGTACAAGAGAAAAGTACCACAAACGAGCAAACACTTTTCAAAGAGCGATCTTTTATCGTTACCCTCAATGAATGGGTGAAACTGGAGGATGTGCAAAGTCAAGTATTGATATCACCACCTTTGGAAAGAAGGCCTGAAATCAAAATTAAGGGTAAATCTGTGGTCTTCAAATTTCATGAAGATGAGGTGCTTAAGGAAGGTGCTACATACACCGTTAATTTTGGTGATGCCATTCAGGATATTACCGAAAATAATCCATTGAAGAATTTCAGTTTCGTTTTTTCAACCGGAAGTGTAATTGACTCGCTTTCGATAAATGGCAACGTCATTGATGCATATACGGCAGAGCCGGTAGAAGATGCTACGGTAATGGTCTATGAGTCCCTGGAGGACTCAATTCCGTTGCAAGAAAAACCTCTCTATGCAACAAAATCTGATGAGGAGGGAGCCTTTGAAATAAGAAATATGAAAGCAGGTATTTTTAAGATTGTGGCTATCACAGATGACAATCTGAATTATCTCCTTGATGGAGTGGAAAGGGTAGCCTTTTTGGACACCACGTTCCATCTTGATACTGCCGGCACTGCACCCATAAATCTGAGAATGTCACAGCCACTGGAACGACTATATCCTGACCGAAGAGATACTTCCGAGTGGAATAAGGCGGTTTTTACCTATAACCGGTATCCTTATGGTCTGTCGATTGATTATGCTGACCCCGACCAGACTCTCTTCTACGATCTTTTGAATAATACACTCAGTGTTTGGTATTATGATGAAAACAGGCGTGAGTGGCCACTTTATTTTAGTACAGGCGAAGTTCTTGATACCTTTGTATTAAATTACAATGCGCCTAATCAGAAACAAACAAAGCCAAAGGAATTGAGCCGTTTGAAAAATAGTGGATTTCCTTCCGATCCATTCTACCACTGTTTCGATCGTCCAATTCTATCTTTTGATACGTCATTTATACAAATCTTAGAAGGAAGTACTGCAAAAAAAGCAGTAAATGCTGAAATTTTCATCATCGATAGTTTGCCGCTCTGTCTGCAGTTTGCATATCAGTGGCAGCCCGACAGTACCTACGAATTGATTCTTCTGCCTGGTTCTTTGACTGACTTGTATGATTTGACCAATGATACAATATCACAGAGATTTCCCATAGGAAATGTGGAGCGGTTTGGCAGTATTATTATGAAGATTGAAGGATTAAGTAATGATCAGTCATACCTGATACAATTAGGAATCAAAGACAAACCGGAGTATATCTTCTCAGTTGATTCAACGACTACGTTTGAGCGCACCATAACAAAGTTGAAGCCCGCGACCTATGACCTGCGCATTGTCGAAGATAGAAATCGCAATGGCCGGTGGGACCCGGGTGATCTTTTACTGAACCGGCAGCCGGAAGTTACACGCAAATACGAAATCGAGCAATTGCGGGCAAATTGGGATGTGGATGTAAATGTAAAAATGGAGTGAACAATGAAGTTAAGGGGAGAGAATCTCGAGAAAGTTTATGGCAGACGCACGGTGGTTTCACAGGTTAGCTTGGATGTGAACCAGGGAGAAATCGTGGGATTATTAGGACCGAACGGAGCAGGGAAAACAACCACTTTCTACATGATGGTAGGATTTATAAGGCCTAATGCAGGTAAAGTCTATTTAGAAAACGAAGAAATTACCGACTTACCGATGTATAAGCGGGCCCAGTCAGGAATCGGCTATCTGCCCCAGGAACCCAGTGTTTTCAGGAAATTAAGTGTCGAAGACAATATTATGGCCATCCTGGAAATGATGGATCTCACACATCAGGAACAGGTTGACAAGCGAGAATCACTAATCATAGAATTTGGTCTGGAAAAGGTACGCAAGAACAATGGTGATACACTTTCCGGAGGCGAAAGGAGACGAACCGAAATTGCACGGGCTTTGGCTTCCGATCCTAAGTTCATTTTACTTGATGAGCCATTTGCGGGTATTGACCCCATTGCTGTAGAGGATATCCAATCTATTGTAGCGAAACTACGTACCAAAAACATTGGAATTCTGATTACCGACCACAATGTGCAAGAAACTCTTTCTATCACGGACCGGGCTTATCTTATGTTTGAAGGCAAGATCCTGCGAGATGGCACCGCCGAAGAGTTGGCCGCTGACGAACTGGTACGCAAAGTGTACCTGGGTAAGAATTTTGAGTTGAAAAAGAAGTTACTCTGATTTTCCCAATAAGCCTATATTATCATTCGTCTTCGAGCTTGTTCTTTCTTGTTCCAAAGGTAAATTGGACACTGACTTCATGAGCCCCACTATGATAAGCCTGAGATGCTTGAAATGAGGTCGTGTAACTATAGTATAAATCAAAATTTGTCAATGCGGCACCAAGTAATATGGCGAAGCGATCTCCGCCGCCCAATGTGTAGGTGAGTCCGCCTATCAGTTGGTCTTCAAAAAAGTAGACTTTACCGTTGAAGTCAACCATAAAAGGGCTATTCCGCAAGTTTTTCACCATAATCGAAGGCTCCACATAAAAATTATTGTCTTCCACAGCCCATTTATATCCAACGTAGGCAAGAAAGTGCTTGAGAAAACCGGATGTGGTCTCATTTTCTACCAGAGATTCCTTATTTACCCGCGCTCGAATCAGATTAGGTGCTGCCAAACCAAAGTAGAACTCCTCCGTTTTTCCGTGGACACCAAATGCAGCATCAAACAACTTCAGCCCGCTAGTTGCATCGATGAGGAAAGGATCCTGACGATCAATAGCCGGGTCCAGTAGCGCAACTCCTTTAAGTCTGCTTTGTTCAAATGTCGTTGATAAGCCCAGAGAGAGATCTAGATTACTTAAAATGAATTTGTAAGCATAAGAGAGTTGGGTCCGGTTGCGTACCAATGAGCCAGCATTATCACTGCTCAGCAACGCGCCCAAACCTATGCGTTCGCTGACCGGACCATTATAACTGGCAGTTACTGTCTTTGGTGCACCGGGCCAGGAAGACAATTGATTGTTGTAATTAAATAATAAATTGTGATGATCCTGAAAACCGGTATAGCCGGGATTCACCAGAATGGGATTTAGCAGATAATGCCGGTAAAACCCTTCGTCTTGTGCCCAGGCATTTGAAAGATAGGCTCCTGCAATAATTATGATTAGTATAAGTCTTTTCATGGGTATCATTTCTTTATTGATATTTGGTAGGGGTAGTTTTTCAAAAGGTCAGTTGAGGGTACGAAGAATGGTGACGTGGCCGAGATTTTGTTCCAGGATTCCATTTCTCCTGACCCGAATCACCCAATAATAAGCGCCATCCGGAAGTTCCTCCCCATTGGTATCGATCCCCATCCAATCATTATTATAATTTGTAGCCTCAAAAACCAATTCGCCGTGACGGTTGTATACCTCAAGTTCATTATCGGTTCCTTCGACACAGGCGAAATTCAAAAAGTCATTACGTGCATCGCCATTAGGTGACATGATCGGTACCGATGTAAAGCATTCCCGGTCGCTTTCATCTACATCACCAATTCCTGATGCCTGACAGCCATTAGCATCTGTAACAATCACATTATAACTGCCCCGGGGAAGATTGATGATTACCCTGGTTCGGGGAGATCCCGGTGCTGTCCAACTGTAGGTGTAAGGGGCCGTACCACCATTTACTACAGCAGTGGCAGTACCTTCAACATCATTCGGGGATGGCGTTGTATTTACGGTCACTACCATTTGTCCCGGTTCGGTGACTTCGCCAGTGGCGGACACCGTAGCTCCAGTCGCATCGGTTATGGTTACAGAATAGTTGCCCGGCTCGAGATCACCAATGATGTTACCTGTTTCACCAGCTTTGCTCCATGCGTAAGTAAACGGGGAAGACCCTCCACTTACTACTGCGGTTATTTGACCATCATTTTCTCCAAAGCAACTGATACCTACACCATTGTAATCTTTTATATTAAGGCTGACTGCAAATTCTCCCCCTCCCACAGCAAATCCACTTTCGAGTGTACAACCATTGGCTTCGGTAATGGTCACCTGATAAGTCCCTCCGGCCAGGCCGGCAATATCTCTGGTCGTTGCACCATTACTCCAGGCAAAAGTTAGGGGTGTGGCTCCACCCGATAAACTCAATGCGATCGATCCGTTACTGCCATCGGTAGCATCAACAATGGTTGCATCATTGATAGTCACTCCTGCCGGATCACCCACTATTACTTCTTTGTTGAATTGTACATTTAATGCATCTGTTGCTACCACCACATAGGTGCCGGCAGTAATATTCGTAAGGTCTTCTGAAGTGCCTGCCGCAGCTCCATCTTTGGTCCAAACATATGTGTAGGGAGCAGTTCCTGCATTGACCGTAATATTTATAGCTCCATCTGAACCACCCCGACAAGTGGGAGTTGTGATATTGCAGGAGATGTCGGCGTTATCGTTTCCCACTTGCACATTTCCATCACATTGGTGAAAATCAATAGCAGCACTTTCCGAGCTTACTTCCCTCGCGGTGAGATCGTCCGTAAAAACGACGGAAGAGTTCTGACCATCCGTACCAATCACATCAAAGCAAATCTCAAATATCTTAGTACCGTCGGCAAGAGTTACACCATCGGTGTCAGGGTCAAACCAGGCTAGCGAGGCTTTTCCGGCTGCTCCCTGATCCAGGTTGAAAGTACCTTCTGTCAACCCGGAAAGATTAAGGCCACCAATTTGCGGATTGCTTAATATCGCGGGATCCCATTCGATGGTGGTAGATAATGTAGTGATGAGAGTAAAACCCTTTACATTAAAATCAACACAGACTTGCGCACCCGGATCCGCATTTTCACTAGATGCCGATAATGCAAAACCCGGTTCGTCACAAGTACCTCCCCCGGGATCACCTTCAATCGTAACGGTTCCATCCTTCTTGGTGAATGTTACTCTCATATCATCACCATCGATTACCTCTATGGCTACGGGATCGTTGGTAAATTGGACACTGCGGCTGCCATTGCTGCCGATGATGTCAAAGCAAACTTGAAAAATCCGGCTGCCATTAGCTAAGGTAATGCCCGAACTCGAAGGGTCCAGCCATTGCAAACCCAATTTTCCTTCACCCGTGTTATCGGCATTGAAAGATCCCTCAGTGAGGCCACTTAAATCAAAAGCTCCTACACCAGTGTAGCTTAGAAATGTCGGATCCCAATTGAGACTAAACTGCATACCGCTGATGTTGTCAAATCCCTGCACGCTTACTTCAACGCAAATATTTTCACCCATTGCCCCCATCTCATCCGATCCAATAAGGCGAATGCTGGCTCCACCTCCAGTGCCCGAAGCAGTGAAAACACCACCATTAACCTGTAGTCCCACATTATTTTCTCCTGAATCTATAATTTCTATTTTTCTCGGTTCGTCAACAATGGTAACTGTTGTGGTGGAGCCGGCGCCACCCACAATATTAAAATTGATGGTGAAAATGATCGAACCATCCGGTAGGGTATTGGGATTAGCTCCAGTGTCAAACCAACTGACGATGATGTTGCCATCATTTGTCCATTTAGCGTCAGTATTCAGTGCACCTGCATCAAAATCGCGAATGCCGCTGGTGATATTATCAAGTGAACTAAAACTTAATATATTGGGATCCCACTGAATGGAAAACTGCATCCCTACTATGTCTGTGAAATCACGCACTTTGAAATTGACCGAAACAACACCTCCTGGATCCCCCGTGGTATTGTCGATATCAAATTTCGGCTGCGCAAACAAAGTTCCTGCGAAACAAGTAGCAAGTACTGCAATTAGATAAAGTTTCTTCATAGCTCTTGATTTTGGGTTCCAAGACCCTTCATTTTTAGTTTTTTACGGTTTTCCGTTATTCGCTAAATACTTAGACTCTGTGCGGCTTTGACGAGGCTGACCGTATTACTTACTCCGAGTTTTCGCATTATGTTTTTGCGATGTACACTGACGGTCTGGTCGCTGATGAACAACTTCCGGGCAATTTCCTTGTTGCTGAACGCCTGAGTTATCAGTGTTAATATCTGGTGTTCTCTCTTTGTAAGATCACTTAGCATCGAATATGAATCCATTTGACGATTTCGGCGATGCGCAAATCTACTACGCTCCTTTCTTTCTATGTTTCTAGCTGTGACCTGAACGCCTTTACCCATGAAAGTATTATTCTGCATCACCGATTGTATGCCGATCCGGAGCCCTTCCAATGGCGAACCTTTGAGTACATATCCGTCTGCGCCATTTAGAAATGCTGTTTTCACAAATTTCTCATCGGAATAACCCGACAAGATCATGATTCGCACTCCCGGTGATTGGGCTTTGATCGGCTGGATTAGATCCAAACCATTTACGGCTCCCAGGTTCAAGTCAAGGAACACTATATGAACCTTTCTCTTTGAGAACCACTTATTGATGTCAGACCCATCCTTTGAAATATGCAGAATCTCGATCTTTGGATCATCGACTTTTTCAAGTAGAGATACAAGTCCCTGAGCAAAGAGCTGGTGGTCATCGACTATGATAGCATTTATACGCATTCTCCGGAAATTAGGACGAATTTCAAAAAAGTTTTAGATAACACATTAAAACTTACAGCAATTTGAATGCCATATTTACATCTTATTGAAGAATAATGTAATATTTAACAGTATATCAGTCACTTAGAAGCATATTATAATCAAACATGATGTCTATACGCTCTTCTCGATTATGAAGCTTTCTTCAAGTCGCACCTATTATTAGATAATGATAGATGATATCTGGGAGCAATGACGCTGATGCCATTTCTTTTAGGGAGAAAACTCATCCCCTTCATCCTAATCAAGAGAAATCTATCGTTCTTCAAGCAAGATTTTAGATGAGATATTGCCTGATTACATACGGACACTACCTTTTGTTATCGTTGATCTTGAGCCCCGTACTTGCGTTGGCTCAGAAAACCGACCTAAGTAACCTGCGTAATGTGCACATTCATAATCAACAAGACTCATTCTATCTTTCTTCATTTACCATTATACCTGAATCCTTTCAGGTTTCAGGTGTACAACCCGGAGTCACCATTGGTGTAGATGATTATCAAGTCACGGGTCCGTTTTTCGTTTGGAGTTCCAATGCCGATGTCCGGGGGCGCTCAGATTCTCTTTCATTTCTGGTGACATTTAGGGTGATGCCATATAATTTAGAGAAGTGGACATCCCGGTTTGATTCTTTATTATATCAGGATGGATCAATGGTGGTAATGGAACCACTCACTTTCAGTCCTTTTGCCACTGAGACACCCCTATTTGCTCAGAGTGGCATCCAGTATGATGGTTCGTTTGCCCGGGGTCTTTCAGTTGGAAACCGGCAAGATTTGGTCCTTACCTCAAATTTTGATCTGCGAATGTCGGGCTCATTGGGAGATGGAATTGATGTGCTGGCGGCTTTGTCGGATAATAGCATACCCTTACAGCCGGAAGGAAACACGCAACAATTGCAGGAGTTTGATAAGATCTTTATCCAGTTGAATAAAGGTTCTAATACTCTGATAGGCGGAGATTTTGAATTAAGTCGACCAAACAGTTATTTCACCAATTATTTTAAGAAAAATCAGGGAGTGCGACTGGTTAATGAAAGTGTTCTTAGACCAGGTCAAACACTGACAACTGCCGCAAGTACCGGAGGTTCACGAGGAAAATTTGCCAGATTACAACTGGCTACCCAAGAGGGAAATCAAGGACCATACCGGCTGCCGGGAACACAAGGGGAGCGCTTTATCATCATTCTGGCCGGAACTGAGAAAATCTATCACGATGGCATACTGCTGGTGCGTGGCTTGGAAAAAGATTACATCATCGACTATAATTCCGGAGAAATTACTTTTACTGCAAACCGGTTGATTACCAAAGACAGTCGGATCATTGCCGAATACGAATATTCTGATCAAAACTATAATCGATCACTCTACACTTTTGAAACGGATTATCGCAGCAACCGCTTTGGGCTTCATTTCAATTTATACAGTGAACAAGATGGGAAACTGACGTCTGGGCTTAACGAACTTAGCACTGAAGACAAACGTTTCCTTGCCGATCTGGGAGATAGCACCAGCAATGTGCTTTCCCCTACGATCCGTTTACGCGAAGAAGGCTACGATCCGAGTATCGTCATGTACAAACTGATCGATTCACTTGGTTATAGCGAGATACTGGTCCGCAGCACCAATCCGGATAGCGCCAGATACACGGCTCGGTTTTCACTGGTCGGTACCGGTGGGGGTGACTATATCAGAGTGGCATCAGAGTCCAATGGTGAAGTATATGCCTGGGTGGCCCCCGACAGTCTCTTAGGCAGTCAGGGTTCTTATGCACCGGTTGCTCCATTAGTGGCACCGCAACAGAGACAAATGTTTGCCCTGGGAAGTAGCTACAAACTCGGTCATAACGGATTGCTTGAAACAGAAATAGCGCTCAGTAGATTGGATTTAAATCGATTTTCTTCGCGGGATGATGGCGATGACTATGGTACAGCCATAAAAAGCAGGCTTGTTAAGTCCATTCCTTTGCAAAGAGATAGTGTTTCAGGTGAGGGTTGGCAACTCAAAACCGAATTGCAGCATGAAATGGTGTCACGTTCATTCCAACCATTAAATCCTTACCGGCCGACGGAGTTTACCCGAGATTGGAATTTAACCGGGTTAGCTTCAGGTCGGGAGCATCTGGCTAATGGATTGCTTTTATTGGAGAAACCAGGTGTGTTCCAACTCGGTTATGAATATGCCGGGTTTTTCCGGAATCAGGTCTACCAGGGTAACAAAAACGTGGTCTCCTTGCGCTATAATCGTAAGGGTTTAGCTATTTCGTCCCGGTATGATCAATTGCTGTCACATTACGGGGATGATCAAGCCAGATTTAACCGACCGAAATTTGATATAAGTCAGGCACTTGACAAGAATCAAACCTGGACAGCTGGAATCTATTTCGAACAAGAAAAAAATGAACAGAGAAATGTTTCAGGAGACACACTGACCCCCAGCAGTTTTTACTATGACCTGGGCCGGTTTTATCTCCGAAAGGCAAACAGTGAGCGCTTGACAATGGAATTTCAATATCAAAAGCGGTATGATTATTTTAACTCGGGCCGGGACTTTGAAGTGGCTACGGAAGCCGATGACTTTAGTTTTAGAAGCAGATGGGTCCAGCAAACCAATTCGATTCTGGATGCGACATTTACCATCCGCAATCTGGATATAAAACGCAATGACTTTACTGGGGCAGAGGGTGGTTTGAATTATGTGGGTAAAATTAATCATCAACTGAATTTATGGCAGGGTGCTCTCCGTTCCACCACGGCATATGAAGTAGGCTCAGGCCAGGAACCCAAACGCACCTTCCAGTATCTTAGGGTGGATCCTGGTCAGGGTGTCTACACTTTCCTTGATCTGAATGATGATGGCATCGAGCAAATCAATGAGTTCGAAATTGCTCCATTTCCGGAGCAGGCAGAATATGTACGTGTGACAGTGTTGACTAACGACTTCATCGCTACCAACAATGTCACATTCAATCAAAGCTATTCGCTGGATCCCAGACGGATTATGAATAATAAGAAGGCTTTTTTTGCAAAGTGGTCGGATCAGGGCTCCATGCGCATTGTGCGAAAAAACCTGGAAAACGCCGGTGTATCAATTTGGAGTCCATTTACCTTAAATATTGCAGATAGTTCACTGGTATCTGTAAGCGCTCAAATCCGGAATGTGTTATACTTCAATCGCAGCAATGCCAAATATGATATTCAGTACGAGTGGAATGATTTTAGAAACCGGTTTGTGCTGACGACAGGCTATGAGAGTAAGATTTTGAGGCGACATATTTTGCGGTCACGCATCAATTTCAGCCGGACTATTAGTGCGTTATTAAGCATAGGTAACGAGCAAAATAATCAGGATAGCGAGACTTTTGATACCAAAGACTATCAAATCAACAGCTGGGATGCGAGACCGGAAATTAACTGGCAGCCGTCACCAAAATTCAGATTGTCTGCCAAATATCGATGGGCAGAGAAAGAAAATCTGCTATCGGACAACGGGGATCGAGCTCTAATTCATGACTTCAAACTGGAAAACACCTTCAGCAAAGTCAGCACTTCTTCATTTCGGGGAAATCTATCACTGGTTTTGATTGATTTTCAAGGACCAAAAAACGGAGCATTGGAATTTGCTATGCTGGAGGGCCTGAAAGACGGGGAAAACTGGATCTGGGGTCTGGCTTACGATCGGAGATTGGCCAATAACATTCGTATCAATGTGTCATACGACGGACGTAAGAGTGGATCTGCGAGGATCGTTCATACAGCAAGAGCCCAGGTCAGTGCGTTCTTCTAATTAATTAATTTGGTTTAGACATTGAAAGTCAAACGGATTACATTAGCAATTAATCATCTATCTTTCAGGCTTCATTTTTAGAGAAAAAAGTACTTAGAATGCTCCGACTCATCATCAGCTCGATTTTATTGGGCATTACACTTATAAGTTATAGTCAACAATGGCAAAGCCTGAAGCCCGAAGCGATCGAAGGGCTTTCCGACAGAACATTGCCCTTTAGTTTTCATATTGCGAGTACGGATTTGGCTGAGGTAGCAGAGAGCCTCAAAAACCATCGGGTTGATTTAGTGATGCCTGACGGCTCACTTGAGACATTTAAAGCGATTTTGCATTCTAACTTTTCTCCTCGCCTCGCCCAGCGTTACGCCCAAATAAAATCATACCTGATTGAAAGTGCAGGTGACCGTCAAATCAAAGGACGCCTTGATCTATCGGTACACGGTCTTCATGCCGTATTGCAGCATCCTGATGGTGAGATCTATCTGGATCCGATCGTTGAGGGGAGATTACAAGACTATATGGTTTATCACACCAAAGATTATCGGGTAGACCCTGAACTCAAAGCGCTCTATGATCGCCATGAGCATCCTTTTGCCAGTGGTCCTTCGGACTTTCTTGAGCAAAAGCCGGTCCGATCTCCCTTTTCAAGAAACCAGGTGGAAGCAGACGTTGTTTCACGCACTTATAGGCTAGCCGTTTCAGCCACTGGTGAATATACCCAGAAGCATAATGGCACGGTAGAAGGGGCGCTGGCAGCTATTAATACTGCATTGAATCGGATCAATTTTGTGCTGGAGTCGGAGGTGGCAGTGTCCCTGGAATTAATTGAAAGCAATGATTCTCTGATTTTCACGGATGGCACAACTGACCCATTCACCAACGGAAATGCAAGTACGATGGCTCTGGAGAACAACAATTTTCTTACTGCAAACCTGGGTTTAGCCAATTTTGATGTGGGGCATGTTTTCGGTACTAATTGTAACACGGTAGTCGGTGTTTCGGGAGGAATCGGCATCGTGTGCGGTAGTTTAAAGGGTTTTGGTTCATCTTGTGAAGTTGCCAGCAACGATCGATTTTATATTGACGTGATTTGTCATGAACTCGGACACCAATTCGGAGCTGAACATACCTGGAATAATTGCCCTTCCGCTCCCGATGATCAATTTAGTAGTAAAACAGCCTTTGAACCGGGAAGTGGTTCAACCATCATGTCTTATGCCGGATCCTGTGGCAATCAAAATATTCAGGGAACTGCCGACCCTTATTACCACGGAAATTCCATCGAAGCCATAAAAAACTTTATCAGTAGCAGCGATGGTCAATGTGGCGTGTCTGAGGTCACCAGTAATCGTGATCCCAGTATCGAGATCAAACTTGAAGATGGTTTTTTTATACCCATCATGACTCCTTTCAAATTGACAGCTGAAGGTCAGGATCCCGACGATGATCCCATCACCTATAGCTGGGAGCAATTTGACCCGGGAGTGGGTTCTGCCAGTCTGAGTCCCATTGAAGCACCGAGAGGAGATGCACCTGTTTTCAGATCTTCACCACCTTCAGATAGTCCTACCCGGTATTTTCCGGCATTGGAAAAGGTCTTGACCAATACATTTGATAATACCGAGGTCTTGCCGACCTATGATCGTAAATTGACCTTTAGGGCTACGGTCCGTGATCACGTGCAACCCGCAGGTGGAGTAAGTTGGGATCAGGTTTCGTTTAGGGCAACGTCACAAAGTGGCCCCTTCGAGATCATTGATACAAGTTTGCCAGATACTTTGACGGCCGGTGATTATATGGAGATAATGTGGGATGTGGCCGGCACCAATTTACTCCCGGTAAATTGTCAATCCATCAATATACTGTTGTCTTTGGATGGTGGACAGACCTTTGTTGACACTTTAATTACTCACACTGCCAATGATGGAAATGAATTTATTTTAATTCCGGACGTAGAAACAAGTCAGGCGAGAATACTTATTGAGGCCGACGACAATATATTTTATACGGTGAATCGAGACACCCTGGTGATAGAGCGATCTGCCTTGTCAGGATTTGCCATAGACCTGGAACCCCATGAGCAATCCACTTGTCTCCCATCGGTGATTGATTTTGCAGTAAATTCCTTTGCCATTGGTTCATTTTCCGACAGCATCGAAATTTTGGCGGTTGATTTACCCGACGGTGCTATTCAGGTGCCACTGGGTAAAATCAGTCCTGGTGATCCTGCTACGGTACAGATTGACCTGGCCAGAGTGGGCGCGCCCGGGAATTACCAGATCAACTTTCAGGTCATTTCGGCTGGCGACACCCTGGTCAGATCAGTGCGGGTGAATGCCTTATCCAGCGATTTCTCCGATTTAATGTTACTTGATCCTCCAATGGGTGAAAACGCGGTGAGTACCAGGCCTACTTTTACATGGCAAGGAAGTGCCAATGCCTTGGCTTATCATCTTCAAGTCGATATTTCTCCCTCCTTTTCAGCACCGCAGGAAATCATGACGACAAATATTACAGCGGCTGTTGTTGACTCCATGCTGGATGAGAATACTTTATATTATTGGCGGATCAGACCGGCCAATAGTTGCGGTGAAGGTGCCTATTCCGAAATTAATACCTTCCATACCATTAATCTTGCCTGTGAGGAATTTGCTGCCTTGGATCTTCCCCTTCCATTGACACAAAGCGCCCAGGTGCAAAGGCAATCAAATATTGAAGTTCAAAATTCAGGCATTGTCAAAGATGTAAATATTAGTAGCATCCAGGGCTTTCACGAATCCTTTGGCGATTTAATTTTTACGTTAAGGGCACCCTCAGGTAAAGAGGTCATTCTAGTGGACCGGCAATGTGGTTTTTCAAATCGGACCTTTGATATGGGTTTTGACGATCAGGCACTTGACACACTTTCCTGTCAAGCGTCCTTCAATGATCAGATCTTTATCCCTCAAGGGTCGTTGGCCGATTTTGAAGACGAGAATACGGACGGAATTTGGAGTCTGATTGTGGCAGACTCAGTGATTGGAAGTGGTGGCCGGATTGAGGCGTGGAGCCTGGAACTCTGTGGGAGCTTATCCCCTTTGTCACCCATTATCACTTTGGCAGATACCGTGAGAGCAGCATTCGCTTCAACTACCATAATTGATGACCAATCGATTCTGGTGACAGACGAGGAATCTCTTCCTGAAGACTTAATCTACACGTTGGTCAGGGACGTACAAAGTGGTTCACTTCTTCTGGATGACGTAGTGATGAACCCGGGAGCACAGTTTTCACAGGCTGACCTTAATCTGGGAAAAGTCAGCTATGTCCATGAGGGACTAGATAGTATGCCCGATGGATTTTTAGTAGCTGTCGAAGATGGAACCGGAGGTTGGATTGCGCCTTTTAATATTCCGATATTGATAAGTACGGAAGTAGTTTCCACGTTTCATTTCCCCAAGCTGGAAAATGTCACCATCTTTCCCAATCCAGTCAAAACAGAAATGTATATCCGAAATGACGGGAGACTATTAGAAAACGTGGCGGTTTCAATATTAAGCCTGGATGGACGTTTATTGCAGCGGCAACAGTTGCGCTTAGAGCATCTAGCTACTATGGACGTGCAGCATCTGACGGCAGGGTTTTATACTATCCAAATATTGTCGGCCCAGGGGATTGCCAATTTTCGGTTTGTGAAACAATAGGGTAGCGCGACATTTTCATGTTGCGATTTAACCTACAAATCCAGCTCAATAGTATCACCGGCCTTGTAACCATTTTCACCAGCCACGTCATTTTCTGTGGTTGGATCCGCATCGGATGTGAGGACTTTGATGCCTCTTATTTGTTTGGTAGTTAAACGATTGCCCATTGCTTTCCATCCTTTGACATCAATAAATTCGTCCAGCTCCACCGTCCAAAATTCCTTTTTCTTTTTATCAATAAGATAGTATTCAATCTCGACATCGGATTGAGTAGTGGCAAAGAGAAGTTTTGAACGGCTGTGCTCGCGAATAAAATATACTTTCTCATCAAGTGAGGAGGTCTCGATCTGGAATCGTTTGACCATGGTCCAATCCTTTTCGCCGTCATAATGTACAGCTGTAATGACGGTATCTTCATCGAGCTTCGCAACGTGCAAAAGCTGGTTCATTTCAACTTTCAGAACAGGATCTGGATTGTGAAGGACATAGGTGCCGTCACTATAGAGTGCAATAATCAGATCGCCGGTATCAAATTCTCCCAAATGCAGGCCTCTCTCATCAGTGTTGATCCGTCCGCTCACCTCATCAACCCAGAGATTCAAAGCACCCAAAGTGGATTGACCGACCTCCAGTTGCTCGATCTTCCTGACCGGATATTTGGTCAGTATGTTACCCTGAGAACCTCGTCCTTTTATATCCAGGTGATCGAAATCAAATTCAAACACTTTCTTTTTGGCTCTGGAACTGGGTGACAGCTGTACCCTTACCGTTTCCGATTCACCATTCGGATTGGCGGTGAGATATAGTACTTTCGATCCTTTACTACCTTTGGTTAAATCATAGTCTTTATCCCGGGTGATAGCTTTAACATTAAAGCGCTTGGCCATAGCTTTACCACTTGCCCCATCCAAATAGATCATATTATATGTTGTACGATCATCGCCTTTTTTCCAAACATCCACGTGCAGTAAATTTTCTCCCATAAAGACTTTCTCCCCTATCTTGGAAACCCTGAAAGAACCGTCCTTTTTAAATCCGATGATGTCGTCCAAATCGGAACATTCCCTGATTTCTTCATCCTTTTTAAGCCCCCATCCTATAAATCCTTCTTTCAGATTTGCATAAAGCTTCACATTGTTAGCAGCCACCTGTACTACATCGATCGATTCGAAGGAAGTTATTTCTGTCTTTCGGGGATTGATGGTACCATACTTTTCGTAGAGTTCTTCGAAATAATGGATAGCAAATTCAGTAAGATGTTTCAGATCATAGACGGTTTGCTCAATGTCATTGATCAGTTGTTGCAGTAACTCATCGGCTTTAAACGTATTAAACTTTGAAATCCTTTTGATCTTGATTTCGGTAAGACGCAATATGTCGTCCTGCGAGAAGGGGCGCTTCAACATGAGGCGCTGATCACCTGATTTGGTTTTCTCACCCGGATCGGCAATATACCGGCGCATTTCGGTGTCTATAGTAGCCAACACCATCTCCCAGGTTTCACATTCTTCTATTTCATGATAGACACGCTTTTCAATGAAGATCTTTTCCAGACTTGCATTGTGCCATTTTTGTTCGAGGTCGGCTTTCTTGATTTCAAGTTCCTGTCTTAAGAGCTCTTTGGTGCGTTCTGTACTTAAGCGTAAGATCTCGTTTACCGCAAGAAAAAGTGGTTTATTATCGACAATCACACATGCATTAGGAGAAATCGAAATGGCGCAGTTGGTAAATGCATAAAGGGCATCTATGGTCAGATCAGGAGACACACCGGATGCCAGGTCAATTACAATTTCTACTTCAGCCGCAGTGTTATCTACGATTTTCTTGATTTTGATCTTGCCCTTGTCATTGGCTTTGACAATGCTGTCAATAAGGCTACTGGTGGTGATGCCATACGGCAATTCGGTGATGATCAGTGTGTTTTTGTCCTGCTTTTCAATCTTTGCACGCACCAGTATCTTTCCTCCGCGCTTACCATTACTGTAATCGGAGACATCGATTGAGCCACCTGTACTAAAGTCAGGGTACAGGACAAACTTTTTGTCTTCAAGTATTTTAATAGAAGCCTTGATCAACTCACCGACGTTATGCGGCATAATCTTGGTGGAGAGTCCCACAGCAATTCCCTCCACTCCCTGAGCCAGGAGCAAGGGAAATTTCATTGGCAAATTGATGGGTTCGTTCTTACGACCATCATAACTCAGTTGCCACTCCGTGGTGTCTTTATTAAAGGCGACATCAAGAGCAAATTTAGTTAGCCGGGCCTCTATATAACGGGATGCAGCGGCCGAATCTCCGGTCCGTGTATCCCCCCAGTTTCCTTGTGTATCTATCAAAAGATCACGTTGCCCCAGTTTGACCAGGGCATCACCGATGGCAGCGTCACCATGTGGATGGTACTGCATTGTCTGGCCGATAATATTGGCCACTTTATGGAAACGGCCATCGTCCATTTCTTTCATGGCATGCAAAATGCGTCTCTGCACCGGCTTAAGACCATCTTCAATACTGGGTACCGCCCTTTCCAGAATGACATAAGAAGCGTAGTCAAGGAAATAATTTTCATACATCCCCTTTAATGTATGTACGGAAACACTTGGTTGAGACTCGTCTGTCTTATTCTTCTGCGCCATGAAATTTTACTTGGAATATCACGATAACAAATTTAAACTTAGACTCTAACATATAATAACTTGTTGCCATAGTTTTTCCATGTTAAACTCAAAGTACAGGGAAGACATGGAATGTCACCAATCCTGACGCAGTCATTTTTACTGCAAAAAGTCGTGTATCTTACTGTTAGTCATATGTTAAAGCAGCAATGAGATTTTTTCATGCGTTCTGAAAGAACTAACTTGGGATCTTATCCTAAGTTTATTTCTTGCATGGATTTTGTATTGAAAGTCGAACATGAAGAGCATGATTTCATAGCGGCTTGTGTGCGCCAGGAAAAATGGGCACAAAAGCAGTTGTATATGGATCACTACGGTTCCATGATGGGCGTTTGTTTGCGGTATGCAGGAGATCAGGATGAAGCTTTGGATATTTTGCACGAGGGTTTTATCAAGGTGTTCCGAAATATTGGGAAGTATAATTCAGGTACATCACTTAGTGCATGGATCCGGAGAATAATGATAAATACTTCGATAGATTATTATCGCAAGAAATCCCGAAGGCGCACCGAAGATATTGAGCAAGCCTATCAGGTTAGTTCAGGTGATGCGGATGCGATAAGTCAGTGTAGTGAGAAAGAAATTTTGGAGGCGATTCAGAAGTTAAGTCCTGCTTACCGTACTGTATTTAATATGTACGTGTTGGAAGGATATTCACATAAGGAGATAGCTGATCGTTTAGATATCTCAGAAAGTACGTCACGCTCAAATTTGGTGAAGGCCAGATTAAAGTTAAAAGTATTGATTGACAGAATTAGGACAGTACATGAGCAACGAGTTGAAAAATAGTTTTGATGCATCGATAAGGAATGCGTTGCAAAATCACCAGGTGCCCTATGATGATAGCACCTGGGATATGCTGGATAAAAAAATGCAAAATGCTGAAGTGGCTGCGGATGCTGCTTTGGACGAGGTTGCCAAGAAGGCACTGCATACCTATGAAGTGCCTTACGATCAATCTACCTGGCACACTTTGAGTGAGCGATTAGACCGGATTAATTATCGTAATCGAATCATCGGCACCAAAGTTTTTGAAGCTGCAGTTATACTATTTGCTATTCTGACGCTCGTGAAATTTTTAGGTCAGATCCCTGATATTAACGATCACCTTCCACTTCCCTTTGCAAAAACTGAGGTGACCGATCCGTCAAATTCGTCGCAGGCAGAAATGGGCCTGGTGAATGTCGAGCAAAGTTCCGGTACATTCATGGCTGGTAAAAATGAGTCAAAGGCCAGATCGCAAAATAAAATTGCGGATGTGGCTCAACAAGACTCAAGAATTGAGAAAGCAGCACTAGACAAGTTACCACTTGCCACTTCTATTCAAAAAGCTCGCGCAGTATTTAGTCGAGACCGGACAATCAACTCTATGAAGGAAAACATTAGTCATTTAAATGCTGCTTCGCAAAATACCGATAGATTAGAAGTAGCATTTGTTGGCACACTGGATCGACGTGCAACCGAATTACCTCAGGTTCCCAGGGAGATTATTACATTTGGTTCAGCCACTGTAGCAGCAGTGCCGATGCTTCCAGCGTACGACATCGCCATGGTTGTTGCAGAAACAGCCACTGACTTTCAGATTGCGTTAGTGGAGCGGGTTCCCAAAGTACGAACGAAATTTAATGTGTTCTACCAAAACAATGTACATCGAATCGCCAATGTGGCTCGGAGACAGTCAACTTTTAACCAAACGGAGACAAGCAATGGTTTCGGATTTGCGACCAATGTGCAATTTGGCCGGTTCGGATTCGATTTGGGGGCGATCTTTGACCAGGTGACCTATGATGCTGGTTTTGGAGAAAACGAAATACAGAAAGTGCAAGTACCTCTAAACCTTCGCTTCAGTGGATTTTACACTAAGTATGCAAACTTCTACTTAAAAAGTGGCATGTCCATTCATGGCGTGACACAGGCACATTATGAAGCTCCTGTTTTGGAGAGTGCCGCTCCGGGTCCAAGACAAAACCGACCGTTTTATAATGATGGATTACTGAAAGATGGAAATTATGAGAACAATACCTATTTTTCTGTCAATGCAGGTGCTGGTCTTGACATCTTAATCACCAAATCGTTTTCTCTATTTGCTGAAGGAATCTATCAAAAGCGTCTTAAGGGAGAATTGGGTCTTACCAACGACAAGTTCAATACATTCTCGGCCAATCTCGGGGTGAGCTACATCTTTAAGTGAGTTAGCACGTTAAAGGTGTTATGAAATTTTCTAATTACTTTATCGGGATAGTGGTATGGGCGTCCGTTGTTTCGCTTGGCTGTGGTGTGTCAAAAAAAATGTCAGACTCAGTACCTATTTCACATGAAATCTGGTCAGGTCTTCTGTCAAAACATGTCGATGACGCTGGCTGGATCGATTATCCTGGATTTCAAAGTGACAGCCTTACACTCAATCAATACCTTGATTTACTGCGTGCAGGACACCCAAATGATAAAAACTGGACGCGCGACGAACAACTTGCATATTGGATCAATGCTTATAATGCGTTTACCGTAAAACTGATCATCGATCACTATCCGCTGGAGAGCATCAAGGAGATAAAGAATGGAATTCCATTTGTCAATACAGTGTGGGACATCAAATTTATCAACATTGAGGGGCACGAATACGACCTCAACAATATTGAGCATGGTATAATACGCAAGCAATTTAATGAAGCCAGAATACATTTTGCGGTCAATTGTGCTTCGGTATCTTGCCCCAAACTCTCGAATGAAGCTTATGAGGCCGGTCGATTGGATGATCAATTGACTTCTGCGGCAAAATCCTTTCTAGCGGATCCCATGCGCAATCAAGTCTCTGATTTTAAAGTTTCCTCGATTTTCTCTTGGTTTCGCGGTGATTTTAAAGATCAATCCGGGACCTTGGTTAAATTTATCAATCAATACGCACCAACACCGATTCCAGAAGATGCCAACTTAGATTTTCTCGAGTACAACTGGCAACTAAATGAGAAGTAAGCTACCTTAGGTATAAATCCGGTTTTCCATTCAAGGTAAGGCAAACGCGATTATACCACATTTGTGGTGCTGTAGGTTTTCACCGATACTTACGGCAATGACTATGTATTGTCGCCCATCAATTTCATAAATCGCGGGTGTGGCCAACCCATTTCCTGGCAGGTCGACTTCCCACAAGAGTTCTCCCGAATCCTTATCAAATGCTCGAAACATACCATCAAGGGTAGCTGCAATGAATATCAGACCACCTGCCGTGACAACCGGGCCACCATAATTTTCGATTCCTGTATCTGGCTCACCTGGCACTTGAAGATCCGGATCATTTCCCAATGGTATCTTCCAGCGGAAATCACCACTATTTAGATCAATAGCATTTAGAGTTCCCCAGGGAGGACTAATCACCGGTCGTTCTATAGAATCCAGGAAGTAACCGTGGGCCGTCACGTTAATATAACTGGAAGATGTATCGGTGGATGGATCTATTGATGATATCATTTCGTCTTTGCCGGTTTCGCTGAGAAAAGCAAATATTTGATCTTCATAACCTTTCATGATGCCAGCAAATGAGGGCATAATGCCTGCACCCATTTCAATTTTGGATAGAACTTCCTCTCTACTCAATCTACTTGTGACATCGACCAGTGAGGGATTTGCTTCAATCCCCTGCTTACTTGGTCCGTGACAGGTCGAGCAATAAGTAGCGTACCATTTCTTTCCCGCAGCATACAAAGACTGAGATAGGTTTGATGTTGTCGTGGGTATCTTTTCGATCCGGCCGATTTCTGGTGACTCGTTTGAGTTAATATAAATAATGCCAGTTTCTATGTCATAAGCACCTCCACCCCATTCTGCTCCTCCGCGTGATCCGGGAATGAGTAGTGTGCCTTGCTCTGATGGCGGCGTAAACAGGCCCTCAAACCATAGGTGATCTAATGTCTTGCGATTGGCCTCATAAGATGACGTGGAGAATGCTGCCAAATCATCCTTCGACATCGACTGGCGGGCAAAAGGCGCAGGTTTCAATGGGAATGGTTGGGTGGGCCAGGCTTCTTCACCCGGCACGGGCGAGGGCGGCACAGGCCTTTCTTCTATGGGAAAAACCGGTTTTCCTGTTTCCCGGTCCAATACATAGATAAATCCCGTCTTTCCCGGTTGAGCAACAGCATCGATTTTTTTTCCATTGGAGCTGACCGTAATCAAATTGGGTGCGGTGGGAAGATCGTAATCCCAGATATCGTGATGAATTGTCTGGTAGTGCCATATATATTTTCCTGTTTTGGCATTGAGAGCAATCAGACTATTGCCAAAAAGGTTAGAGCCGAGACGATCCCCACCATAATAGTCATATGCTGGAGAACCAGTGGGCACAAAAACAATTCCCCGTTCGATATCCAGACTCATGCCAGTCCAATTGTTGGCGGCACCACTATACAGATGAGCTCCCTCCGGCCACGTATCATGACCAAATTCACCAGGCCAGGGAATGGTGTGAAAAGTCCAAACCAAATCGCCAGAATTTGCATTGAATGCACGCACATGACCCGGAGCAGCCCCACTATTTTCTGACACAACCGCACCCAGGATGATCAGATCCTCGTAAATGATTCCGGGGGTACTCAAACGGACCCGTGTCTCACGCTGATCTCCTTCAGCAATATTTAAGTCTATTCTTCCCAAGATACCAAATGTGCTATCTAGCTTCCCTGTTTTGGCATCCACTGAAAATAGCTCACTATTTGCCGTTATAAATATTCTCTCCTTGCCGTTACCCTCCCAGTAGGTGACACCCCTAAGAATGCCCCCTCCACGACGGCCTTCCAAAGGATCAAATTCCCAGATTTTTACTCCGGTCGCTGCATCAATTGCGTAAAGTTTTCGCCAGGCCGACGTCAGGTACATGGTGCCATCAATAACGATGGGATTGCACTCATATTTCCAAATACGGAACTCTTCCGGTTCATCTTCCGGATAGAAGCTCCACGCAATTTGCAACTTCTGCACATTCTCTTTATTGACCTGTCGCAGACCACTGTAATTGTTTGCATCAGGCCCTCCCTTATAGACCTTCCAGTCCGAATGAAGCAAATCTTCCGATTGGCATCCGATCACAAACCAGCACAGCATGATGATAATTGGGAACTTCCAGATTGTCCGGATAACGTCTAAACCTTGCCACATGAAATGAAAATAGTTTGCACATTAAGAGGGCTGGCAATTTAGCGAAATATCCATGATTGGCCACAACTAAGAGTGGGCTATAATGGCTGGTATGGTGCTTCAGTTGCATCTATCGGGCAAAATCTCGACCTTCACTTCATGGCCAAGTTTCAGATGACACAAGTTGGTAAGCGTAAGATCAAGCTGACAAATCTTGAGAAAATACTTTTTCCGGTTACGGGGATTATCAAGGCCGAGCTTGTAGCTTATTACTTGGCATTATCTCCCACCATTTTAAGATACGTACGACGGCGACCCCTATCCCTTATTCGCTATCCCGATGGGATCGATGCGCATCAATTCTTTCAGAAAGATAAGCCTGACTGGGCGCCAGACTGGATCGAAAGTGTTCCGTTAGGTAAGGAAGATAAAAAGCACTACATACTTGCCACTGACGACGCCAGTATGGTCTGGCTTGCCAATCTGGCCTGTATAGAATTACATATTAGACAAGATCATCATCCGCATCACCATCGTCCGGATTTTTTCATTTTTGATCTGGATCCGCCCGAAGGGCAATCGCTTCGGGAGGTCATTGAAATTGCCTTGGAGCTACGAAGATTCCTCATCCCCTTTGGTTATCATCCGTTTGTCAAGACTAGTGGTGGTAAAGGGCTGCATATCTTTGTACCGATAGAAGCAAAATATGACTATGACACTATGTTTGATTGCATAAAGGCGCTGGCTGAGGAATTTGTGCGTAGTCATACCGCCACCTGCACACTTAAGATCAGTAAGGTAGCACGTAAAGGGAAGCTATTGGTAGACATTTATCGAAATCATGCGTCTCAAACCATCGTAGCACCTTATAGCGTAAGGGGTCGTGAACCAGGCCCGGTATCGATGCCTTTGACCTGGGATTTGCTGGAGGCCGTCAAGGATCCAACGGAATACCACATTCGCAATGTGGCAGAACTGGTAAAAAAAGAGGGAGATCACTGGGAGGGATTTCAAAGTTTTTCTGTGCCTTTACATATAGACCGGCAGCCAGCAACGGGCTCAACCCTGGTCTTGCCTCCTTCTAAATATTATAAGACTCCGGAACAACTAAAGTCATACTTAGCAAAAAGAGATTTTGATAAAACGCCCGAACCACCACCTTCGATAGTGGAGACTGATGGGTCGGCTTTTGTGGTCCATCGGCACCATGCCAGCCGTTTACACTACGACCTTCGCCTGGAGAAAGATGGAACGCTACTGTCTTGGGCAGTGCCAAAAGGAATGCCACACAAGCCGGGCATCAAAAGATTGGCCGTGCAAACGGAACCGCACCCGGTTGAGTATTTACAGTTTGATGGAGAAATACCGAAAGATCAATATGGCGGCGGGATGATGTGGATCTACGCCCGCGGTAAATACGAGATTACCAAAGAAAAGAAGGACGGCTTTTATTTTCATCTATCGAGCCCTCAATTAGATGGTGAATTCAGAATGCACAATACCAAGCAAAAGGAATGGCTTTTGGAACGTGTCGATCGCGATCTGACAAACATCTTGGACGATAATATCCCGGTTATGTTGGCTGACAGTGCAAAGTCCTTACCGGCCAGTCATGAAGATTATTTTTATGAAGTCAAATGGGATGGAATCCGGGTTACTATAGCTATTGAAGAAGGCGTGATCAAGATAAGAAGTCGCAATCACAATGACCTGACGGACCGATTTCCTGAATTGACCCGGGTATCGGAGTCTTTTCGCATATCAAACGGGATATTCGATGGTGAAATAGTATGTCTCGATAAAAAGGGACGTCCGGATTTCAAGAAGGTGATTAGTAGAATGCACAGTAGTAACAGCGTGAAAATAGAGAGGGCAACCCTGTCCAACCCAGCCTTCTGCTATTTGTTTGATTGTATTTATCTCGATGGACGTTCTTTGATTAACGAGCCGGTGGAGAGGAGAAGAATCTGGTGTAAGGACAGTATAAAAAAAGGGACCAATTACCGGATGAGCGAGGCATTAGACGATGGTCATGCGTTGTGGGAAGCTGCGGGCAAAATGGAGTTGGAGGGGATTCTTGCTAAGCGGCGAGGCAGTAAGTACCAATTGGGAAAACGATCATCAGACTGGATCAAGATCAAATACAGGCAAACCGAAGAAGTCGTAATTTTAGGCTACACTCAGGGCACCGGAGATAGGGCAAACACCTTTGGAGCATTACATATAGCTGAAAGACAGGAAGACGCTTTTACTTACAGAGGCAAAGTTGGGACAGGTTTTGACAGCCAGAAGATGCAGGAGATCAAAAAAATTCTCGATAAACTGAAACCAGTAGAAAAGATGATAGAGGAAAAAACTCCTGATGAAAAAGTGACGGTTTGGGTCACACCATCTGTCACTTGTGAAGTACAATTTGCCAGTATTACGGCAAATGGAACATATCGGGAACCAATATTTCAGTTTCTTGTCGAATATTAGTGTAATATCTTCAGTAAAAAGGAGACAATGAAAGGGCACAAATCAAAGATACTCTGGTCGATGCGTGCACTGAATTACAGGAATTCAGTTCATTATACATAGAATATTGGTATAATATTTGATCGATAAACACTAACAAATCTAAACACATCAATATCATGAGGGCAATTTGGAAAGGACATATCCGCTTTTCGCTGGTGACTATTCCCATCAGAATGTACAGTGCTATAGAATCCAGCCAGTCTATAAGTTTTCGTCAATTACACAAAGAAGACAATGGACCAATCGGATATCAGAAGGTCTGTAAAGTGTGCGATGAAAAGGTTACTGGGTCAGATATTGTTAAGGGCTACGAATATGAATCGGATCAGTATGTGATCGTCGAGGACCAGGATTTGCAGAAAATAAAATTAAAAAGTACCAAGGTTATTGACATCGAAGCCTTCGTCAATGCCGATGAGGTAAATCCGGCGCTGTTTGACTCGCCCTATTTTGCTGGCCCTGACGGTGAAGTTGCTTCCAAAGCTTACTCACTTCTCTGCCAAACCTTAAAGGACAGTAATAAGT
>JABDLW010000562.1 GCA_013001805.1 Saprospiraceae bacterium
ATACTATGCTTCCCAAGCTGTCTATCGATGTAGATGGTGATGAGCCAACCACATTTTCTGCAGAAATCATAGGTGAAAATCTTAGGGAAATGGCAGCCCAGGCTGCTTGTGACGGCGCTTATTTTCGATCAATAGAGGCTTTATACTATGTCGGTTTTGAACTAGCCCGTGCATATATGCTGGCTGGCACCGTTTGTACAGATTGCCTTGCTGATGCTCTAATCGAGGTGGAGTCGAATCTGCTTGACCTTGGATCCATCTTCCTGTATGATGATCGAACTCAGGAAGGTCAGCAACTGATTGACCTGGCGAAGAAAGTACAAAGGCTTTATTTAGCTATAAATTCTTCTGATGACGACGACTTGATTCTCGATCAGAATGCGATAATCGGAGATCAAGTAGTACAAGTAATTGGCCAGTTAAATCAACTTTTTCCGGATCGATTTTATAGTTGTACAGGTGGAGAGACAACAGCGGAATCAGATTCAAATCCGGCGTGTAGTGTAACAGAAATGGTGGCACTTTCGCAAGATACGCATAGTAAGGCTTTTGTAGCCAGGAGCAATGCCGATTCCTATAGCTGGAGATACCGTACACAAGGGGGGCAATGGATTAATGCAGAGGAAACCGATTCGATATTTGTCCTGACCATTGATTCTAGTTTGACCTACGAAGTACAGGTAAGTGCCTGGTGTGAGCGTGTTTTAGACTTTAGCGACTACGTAGCAGAATCTGTAGTATATAATTATTCCTATGGTTGCTATGCTCCAACGTATTATAACCTGACAGTTTCCAACATCCAACAAACTTCGGCCATGTTGCACGTGAGCCGATATTCGTCGAAGATTCAATGGGCATACCGTGAAGTAGGAAAAAACTGGAGATATTATACTACTGACAAATCCTCTGTGCGCTACAGTGGTTTGAAGCCCGGATATACTTACGAGTTCACCTGCAGGCTATGGTGTAACCATAGCTGGACCTCATGGGCGCCGGCCAAACGTTTTACTTGTAAGAGCCAGGGGTGCATTGTTTATCGACCTTCTGTGAGTAGTGTCACTTCCACCTCGGCGAAGACAACCAGCAATCATTCCGGTAAGAAGCAATGGGCATTTCGTAAAAAAGGAGGACATTGGAAGTACTACACCAATGCTCATAGCTGGATGAAGTGGACATGCCAACCGAGTACGACTTACGAAGTTGCCATCCGGATCATTTGCCATGGTAAATGGAGCAAGTGGTGTACTCCAGTTACCTGGACCACCAAAGGGAATCATTGCTACGCTCCCTCATCCGGTGCTCTTCAGGCATATAATATTTCTGAGACAGCAGCGACAACACATGTAAATATCTCCGCATCAGCTTATAAATGGGCGATCAGAAAAAAAGGCGGGAAATGGTATTATTACAGCGATGATGACCCAACTTACTTTTGGACCGGCCTCTCCGCTAGCACAACCTACGAATTTGCTGTCAAGATTTATTGTGGAGGATACTGGACTGCTTATTCACCGATAAAACAGTTTTCTACTAAGGGTTACTCCTGCCAGAGTCCAAAACCACAGCATATTTACTACAGCCATTTGACCAGTAATTCTGTCATTCTGCATATTACTACGAATGCAAATACCATTGAGTACGCTCTCTACCGCAGTGGCTGGAGTGATTGGAAAATCTGGAGAAGCTCATCAAAGACTTTTTCAATTACGAAGTTGTTGAGTAACCAGGTTTATCAATACACGATGCGTGTCTACTGCAATGGTGCCTGGACCAATTGGGCTCCGGTAGAATCCTTCCGCACAAAAGTCGAGGGAAGAAGTGCAGAGAATGTGCAAAGAGATGAGCTCTCCGAAGGCGGCACCGCGCCTACACGAACTCTTTCAGGAATGCTGATGCAAAATGATAATCAAGTACCGGCCGAAAACGCAGTCCATACTCCGGTGCTGAACCAAAAAGATTCAATCGAGAAAAACCGGTCGATCGAGTTGGTCATTTATCCAAATCCGGCAACCGAATATTTTAAGATTACTACCGATGTTAAAACTGTGGCAGTCACTATAATAGATATGCAGGGACAAGTCGTTCTTCATGTGGCGAATCCACAACCTGAACATCAATTTGAACTTCAGTCTTTGCGACCGGGCCAATATCAGGTTGTAGCCGATGATGAAACCGGAAATCGAATCGTCAAGAAACTCATAGTGATTCGTTAAGACTTTCCTTTTACGATAATTAAAAGACGTCACGAAAAAAGTGGCGTCTTTTTTCTTTGGTGGCATTTATAAAATTTCTCTCAGCATCGGGAGGGATTTGAAACTTAATGCCCAGCTTATCCCTTCTACATTTACTGTTTATGTGACCTAGGATTACAGAGTGAGTACTGTCAATGCTAGAATTCGGTATTTGAAAAGGCAGATTTATACTGCCTAAAATGTACATCAATAATTCATTTTCGATGATTTCGTTGGAAAAGATTCCTGGGATTAGCTCAATGAGCTATTTGCTGTTGTAGGTCTTAGAGGTGGGCAGGGTTGTCAAGTTAGCAGGTTAGTTTATATATGTATTGGGACTGGCAAAGCAAAAACTTATAAACAATGTACTTGACCAATAATCGATTAAGTGCATTAAAAAGTGTA
Source organism: Saprospiraceae bacterium (assembly GCA_013001805.1). Lineage (GTDB taxonomy): Bacteria > Bacteroidota > Bacteroidia > Chitinophagales > Saprospiraceae > JABDMH01. The sequence goes on from JABDLW010000562.1 coordinate 2,637, forward strand.
GTCAGAAAGTAAGTTTTGCAAATAACCCAGTCCACCTAAATCTAAGATGGTTTTTTCAATTAAAGAAGCAAATATCGACAGAAAAGGCAAAGAATTAATTTGCCGCTTGCTTAAGAACCGAAATTGAAATATTCAATGACTGGTAGGAATAAAAAAATGGATCAACTTACGTTAAAGATGATCCACTTAAAATAGACACAAATTTAGAAAGATGACTGAATTCTTACTAATTCTCTTTTCAACTAAATAAATGTGTTAACACTCATCTAGTAGCACGAATGCTTTGATCTACAGAATCATATTTTTAGTATCATAACAAAAAGAGCAAACACTAATTGTTACAGCAACAAACTTGGCTGATTCACGATCACAAACTTGATAAAATCTTTTTTATAGAATACGTACGTCCGAATTATTTCTAAAACTATAATAGCGATCCACTACTTGATTATCTGGACAGCTCAATATGACAGTGTGGCCCTTTGACCATACGAATTCTTTCTTGCGGAGTTTGAAAGCATGTTGTGTAATTCATGCAACTATATCATAACAGACAAACTGCATGCCAAAAACACTACTGTAGCTGAATTGTTGATTTTTTCAACAAAATATTTACGAATTCTGGTCGTCAGCAAGGTCATTTAATATCGTACGAAGACTTTTAAATCCTCTCCAGGCTACCAATACGGTTACGATAATGTACCAGAGTAAAACCAGGATCAACGCAATAAGCCAAAATATTTTCATTGTCAGGTTTGATTAATTTTTAATGGATTGGGTTTAAGCTTAGAGCCTATAATCATAGCTACACCCGTAAGGATGTACGCAGAAATAGCAGATTTATAGGGACCAATTTGCTCGGCCCATTGTTGGGTTGATGGAACTTGCTGCAAGATTAGGTATGAAATCGGAATGACACAACCTACAATGATGGCACCGATGGCACCCCAATTATTTGCCTTATCCCAGTAGCAGGCGGCAATCAGGATCGTACACATACTGCTAAGATAAATAGTCCCGGTAACTTGTAGATACACCCACAAGTCGCCTTTTAGTGGATACCAAAGACCATAGAGGAGGAGGAATATTCCTATCAATGCGACTAGCATGCGATTGACCCTGATGCTACGTTTGTCTGACCATTGCTTTTTATGGATAGGTTCCATAATATCATTATAAATAACCGAGCTCCAAGCCAACATATAGGAAGAATTGGTGGACATGTCAGCAGCTAACATCCCGGCGATTAGCAGGCCTAAGATTCCCGTTGGCAAGACAATCGCCAGAAAATTTGGCAGGGCCATGATCTCCCGATCTGGAGCACCACCGAAATTGGTGAAATAATAGAAGGCTCCAATGCCAAGGAATGCTGGAATCATAAAGCGAATGAGGAAGAATGGACTAGTAGCGCGGTAGATACGTTGACCGGTGGCGGTATCTTTGGCAGCCAGTACCCGGGTAATGGTCGTTTGCCAGGTTAAAATGGACGCTAATGCCAGCAGTACGTCGAGCACAATCCTGTCCAGTCCATAGGTGTCGCCAATAAAAGGATTAAATGCGGCGGCACCATAACTCTCCGCCAATTGACCGGTTATACTTGACCACTCGAAATTAAAGAGAACCAGAAATGTGGCAATAAGGAGTCCTATGCTCATCACAACGAACTGCATGTAATCAGTGACGAGGACTGACAACATACCACCGAGAATAGTGTATAAAGCTACAATGGCTAGAATAATCGTCATCATGGCTTCCAAATATCCGTCCGGAAGGCCAAAAATTGTTGTGAGAAAGTCTCCTCCCATTCGAAGGAAAACACCCATATTGAGCAACCCACCCAGTACAATCACGACGCCACTGGCCCAGCGAACTTTTTTCCCAAATTTGTCCTCAAAAAACTCCGGAATCGTGGTGACTCCCTTATCACGTAAAGGTTTTATGCAAAAACCGGTTTGACCAATTAGGAACATCACCAGAAATAAGGCGATTCCTGGTGTGGTGCCGGCAAACCCATACTTGTATCCCAATTCAGCATTAGCCATGCAAGTCACAATTCCAAATTCAGTGGCAGCAAGGGAAGCGATTCCCAAATAGATATCCACCTTCCTGCCGGCAAGGAGATAATCGTCAACACCTTTAATGTATTTGCGGACCATTAGTCCGGCGGTTAAGGTGGCAACAATATAGAGAGCTATGATTGAGCCATCGAGCAGCCAACTAAAATTTGTCATAAATGGAGTTATTAGGGAATCTTTTGATCAACGAGCGTCAATTTTCCGAAGGCGGAAGGAATATGAAAATCTGGCTTATCAGAATCAGGCCTTATCCAACTTATCCACTTAACAATTGATGTTGATGCACCGGTACGTATGAAGTCGCCACGAAATAATCCTGCGTCGATGGTATTATCCGGGTTAATGACTTCAAGTTCCCTTAGTGACTGTAATGATATTTTGGCCTCAACCGTGTAACCCTCTTCAGAAGTATTGGCCATGACCGTGAGATGTCCCGAAGGCCAGGACCACTCAAAATCTGTCTGCCGGTAATAGTGCGATTTGTAGTCCAGGACCCTAGCCCTGGGATCCAATTCCAGACAATAATATGGATCCATTTCATTTTTTACTTTAAAAAATATTTCAACCCGGTCACTGGGTAATACTCCTCGCTTATCCAGCGCCGGCCCAGGAGCTACTATATCGTGATCAATCGCTTGATATAGTATGAATAAAGATGAATCAGTCCAAATCGCTCGAAAGGTAGTGGGTTGAGCGATTTCATCGCGCCAAGGAAGCTGGAAGTCTGTGAGTAAACCGGCTTGAGCCCACAACGGATCGGAACCTTTACCATCAATTTTAATTTCCTGTTTTGATTTTTTGACCTCATAGGTTTTTATCTCCACCTCGTCCTGCGGCCAAATGAGAATCATTATAATTAATAGCTTGAATACGGACATACGAGAAAGATAGCAAATTTTAGGGATCACAAGCATGCTCTACCAGGCAATGTGTGCACACTTATCTGCTTTGCAGGAGGCTATTAGACTCGCCTCTTATATATATTCTATTTTGCTGCCCACATCTCAATTTCGACCAGAAAGGTAAGAAGTAGCGGAGTTTGTACGGCAGTACGCACAGGCATGGGATGAATAAAATGTTTTTGGTAAATTTCGTTAAACCGCGGCCAGTCTGCGAGATCTTTTAAATATACATTGACCTTGAAGACATCATCAAAAGTACAATTTGCTTTTTCCAATTGCGACAAACAATTCTGTAATGTCACCTCGGTTTGTTCTTCGATCGTTGCCCCGACTACATTGCCATCCATATTCAATGCAGCCTGGCCGGAAATCACCACCAGTTTATTAGAATTGATTTCCAGAACCGGAGAGTAAGGGCCAGCAGTTTTGTGTTGCTGTGCACCACTGGGTAACTTTTTTACTGTACTGCTTTTTCTCTGATCACCGAGCGGAAAAGGCAGGTATCCCATAAAACCACAGATTTTCCATTGCTGATCTACTTTGCGACACTGATAAAGAGTTTGCCAATTTAAATATTCTTGATCTCCAGAATGATTCGTAAAATATCCGTCAAATTTTTTATGAGCCAGGGCTGTGTCTCCATTGATCTCAATTTGAGATAAGTCAGTTAGTGCATTAAATTCTTCAATTAAACGAGTTTTATCGGCACTTTCTTTGAACATTTGAGCTTGTCTTAGCCATTCATTTTTATAGCTTACTAGATCGGGAAAACCAATGCTCCACTGATCGGGATCAGCTATCTTGTTGCCGTCAATGCCCATGAATCCACTGGCAATGAAGTCGTGGGATACCATTTCCCAGTCAGCATGGCAAAAGGCAATAATATCTCGTTCTACCAGCATAGTCCATATAGCTGATTTGTCAGGGTCGTTGGTAAATGGATTTTTTTTCATGAGTTGCCAATTGTTTTTTAGGCCTTATTTAAAGGGAGCATCCTATAAATGTAATTTTAACTTCTTCAGTATTATGAAGCCATATATCGAAGCATATTATTAAATAAATTTTCAAAGAAAGTTGTTTTTACCATGAATGGGGTTGATAGAGGTACCCCTAAGTTATTTAATGACACGATAATTGATTTGGTAGTGTTTTACTGCGTCCATATCCGGCTCTACTCCCAGGCCTTTACCGTCTGGTAAATAGGCAAAGGGTGGACGAATATCTAATGGTTTTTTTAATAAATCATGCTCCCGGATTAACCTGCCAAAAATATCACCGGGCCAGGTACAAGAAGCCGCAGCCGAGCAAGAATGCAGGTACATAGCTTCAAGAATTCCCAGATCTATTTCAGATCCGTGCCAGCATGGTAAACCCGCCGCATGAGATATGTGATCCAATCGCTGAAAATTAGCCAGACCACCATTAAAATTAAAACCATCCACTGCATTTAATTCCAAAGCCTGAATTGCATCTTTAATGCGCTGACCATGTACGATGTAGGGTAGAGAGACATGCAGCACGATTGGAATAATCCCCTGGGCTTTCAGCAAGGCATAGTCATTTAATTTCCAACGTGGTATGGGGTCTTCGAGGCAAAGTACATTACCTACTTCAGCAAGTTTGTGCATTCTCTTGCGGGTATGACCACTGGTTTCCCAGCGTTCGTTAGGATCAAAAATGACTTGCATATTCTTATCCACTTGCCGGATACTCTCACACCAGGCTTGTACATCGTCCTCCAGGTCGGTTTTAAATTTTATACAATCAAAACCCAGATCGCTAAATTTTTTAGCTAAGGCAGGAATGTCTTCTTTGTTTCTGTGGCTCGACCATGCTCCAACATGGATTTTATCTTGCACAGGACCTCCTAATAAATCGACAACTCTTAAATCATGGGCCTTGGCATAGACATCATACAATGCACATTCAAATCCATCGTATTCGCGGCAAAAAATAAAAGGTAGTTTTTGTAACGACAGGTTTCGAATATCCTGACCGATAATTATTTTTGAAATCTGCTCGACCATGGACCACTGATGATCACGGTAGCATTCTCCCCACCCAACCGTACCATTTCTTAAGGATATTTTGATTAATAGTTTTGGTAGTTGATCAAACTGCACCGTCCAGCCATCTTTGGCACCAACAGATAATTTATGCAGTGGTTTGTCTATCGTTTTGCTGGCAATAGCATCCGGATGAGCCGGGACGACGACTTCATAAAATTCAATTTGTTGTATGGTCATAGGACAATGATCTTTATGATATTTTAAGCAGATTTACTAGATCGGTTATGATACTTTATGTATGCAAA
>JABDLW010000563.1 GCA_013001805.1 Saprospiraceae bacterium
GCGAGATACATCATGGGTCTTATTTCTACTTTTCCATCTATGGCAACGGGTCTTTGCTGAATACCGTGCATGCCTAGGATAGCAGATTGAGGTCTATTAAGTATTGGTGTACTTAATAGCGAACCAAAAACACCTCCGTTTGTGATAGAAAATGTTCCACCCTGCATCTCTTCAAGCGTAAGTTTTCCTTCTCTAGCCTTTTTAGCAAGTTCCTTTAGTTTGATTTCGATTTCGTGAAACGATAATGATTCACAGTTCTTAATTGGGGGAACCACTAAGCCGGTTTCGGTAGAAATAGCAAATGATATGTCGGCATAATCGTGAAATATCAAGTGATCTCCATCTATTTGAGCATTGACTTCAGGCATTTCCATTAGCGCATGGGCGCAAGCTTTTGCGAAAAGAGACATAAAGCCAAGTTTCACACCATGCTTTTCTACAAACTCTTCCTGATATTTCTTTCGAATCTTCATGATTTCTGTCAAGTCGACTTCATTAAATGTCGTCAACATGGCCGATTGATTTTTGGCCGTTACCAAACGCGAAGCGATGGTCCGACGCATTCGACTCATTTTTTTACGCTCGGTTCCTCTGGAAAAGCCAGTTGAATTCACAGCTGAGGATGTAGTAGATTCCTCGGTTTTATTCGAAGGCTGTGATTTGGCTATTGAGGCATTTTTTGCAGCATCTTCTGCATCGGCTTTGGTTATTCGGCCATCTTTTCCGGTGCCTTTGACCGTACTAGCGTCTATTCCAGCGTCTCTTAATATTTTTGCAGCTGCTGGAGAGGGATGACCAGTCGCATAATTGTCTGATTGATTTGAGGTCGATTCAACGTTTTTATCGTCTTCTGAATCTTTTTTGTCGACTTTTTCTTCGCTTGGTTTTTGAGCCGCAGATTCTGGAGTCGTGGGTTGATCAGAGGAGCTTCCGCTAGTTACGCTAGTATCAATTTTTGCGACTAAAGCACCTATTTCAAGATCATCGTCTTCAGCTGCGACATAGATTAATTTCCCCGCTGCTTCAGCTGGAAATTCTAGTGTTGCCTTATCCGATTCAAACTCGCAAATGGGTTCATCGAGATTCACAAATTCACCATTGCCTTTCAGCCATTGGGAAAGGGTTACTTCGTTGACGGATTCGCCGATGGTCGGCACTCGCATTTCTACGATACTCATGTAAGTGGTTTTTAATATTTAACGGACGGGCATTCCTCTTGTTGGGATTACGAGGCAAATGTATCGAATTTGCCGATTGGGGCAAAGTGGAGAATTCAAATAGACGAATTAGTTTTAATTCGTATCAGGATTGACGATTCCTCGATAAAGAATATCGACGACGACATCTGCGTGTCGTTCTATTTCATCGGGATCAAAAACATCGATGTTATATTGATGTCGAATCTGATGTTTCATCATGAAAAAGGTATTACAAGCACCAAGAATTATGCTTAGCCAATTGGCCACTGGAATTGGTTTGATAATACCTGCTTCTATTTGTTGGTTTTGAGAAAACTCTAATCTTCGGCTAAGCGGAATGGCAATATTTTCCATTAACCATTTGCCCCGTCCGGTTCTACTGGCCATTTCATACAACATGATTTTATGCAATGCCGGATGTTTGGCAGAGTAAATAATAAACCAGCGCGTCATGGCTTTGCTATGGTCCAATGGGTTTAAATCTTTAAAGATGATACTCGAAGTATCCGCATCCTCAGCCAATTGTCGGTAGGCCTTGATGAGTGCTTCTTGCCAAAGCTTTTCCTTGCTTCCAAAATGATAATTAAAAAGAGAAGTAGCGACGCCTGTCTGTTCAGATAGTTGAGCGAGCGAAACGCCTTCATACCCAAAACGTGCAAAAAGCTTCAAAGCAACCTCCAATATACTTGCCGTGTCGGCGCTTCCCGCTAGAGCAGGGCGGCCTCTTTTTCGTTTTGGAAGATCTTGTTTGCCGGTTTGCTCGGACATTGTAAATTGAATGATTGGACTATTATTGAAATATGGGTTAAATCACCATCCTACAATATTGATCATTTTTAAACTAAAACACCAATAATCACGAATTTATTCGATAATTGTGAATTTAAGTCGAATTATTGCCTATTTTTATAAATTGTATAAGCATTCAATTAATTAGAAATTTAACCTTAAATCATTTATGGAAGCATATATATATGATGCAATAAGAACCGCTAGAGGAAAAGGAAATAAAAAGGGCGCACTCATCGGAGTGACACCGACTTCACTAGCGACTCAATGTCTCACAGCGCTGAGGGATAAGCATAATCTAGATACGGAACAAGTAGAGGATGTCATCCTTGGTTGTGTTACTCAAGTGGCCGATCAAGGTGCCAATATTGCCAAAACGGCAGCCCAGCAATCTCAATATGGAGATCATCTATGTGGGGTTACTTTGAATCGTTTTTGTGGTTCGGGATTAGAAGCAATCAATCAAGCTTCTGCGTACGTAAAGTCTGGATTTTCCCAATTGCTAATTGCCGGAGGTGTTGAGAGTATGTCTCGAGTAAGCATGGGCAGTGATGGGGGAGCCTTAATGATGGATCCTGCGGTTGCACTTCCAGGTCATGCCATTCCTCAGGGAATATCTGCAGATTTGATTGCTGCCAAATATGGATTTTCAAGACAGGATGCGGATGAATTTGCCTATATATCTCAAATGCGAGCAGCCGCTGCAGAAGCAGACAATAGATTTAAATCTCGTATACCTGTTCGAGATATAAATGGCCAAATCATTTTGGCTAAAGATGAAAATGTTAGAGCCAATACGACGGTGGATGCGCTTGGATCTTTAAATCCGTCATTTGCGATGATGGGTCAAATGGCTGGATTTGATTCGGTAGCCTTGGATCGATATCCTGAAGTTGAAAAAATAGAACACATTCATCACGCTGGTAATTCTTCTGCCATTGTTGATGGAGCAGCAATAGCACTTATTGGAAATAAAGCAGCGGGTGAGACCATAGGATTAAAACCAAGGGCGATCGTAAGAGCGGCTGCGGTATATGGAACGGATCCAACAATGATGTTAGTGGGTCCTGCGCCAGCTTCTCGAAAAGCTTTAAAGCAAGCGGGAATGACTAAAGAAGACATTGATCTTTATGAAGTTAATGAAGCTTTTGCGGTAGTGCCAATGCGATTTATGCAAGACCTCGGTGTGCCACACGATAAGGTCAATGTAAACGGAGGTGCGATAGCTTTGGGTCATCCACTTGGAGCAACCGGTTGTATGTTGATGGGTACACTAATTGATGAACTTGAGAGACAAAATAAGACCACGGGTCTTGTAACACTGTGTATTGGCGGTGGAATGGGTATCGCTACTATCATCGAAAGAGTATAACCCATTTGGTGTCTTATTTAATGGATCAAAAAAATAAATAATGATTAAAAACGACTTATTAGAATATAGCGTTGACTCGGATGGCGTCGCAACTATCGTCATCAATCAAGTTAACAACCCGGCCAATTTGTTTAGCACTGATTTTATCAAAGTGTATACTGATGTAGCTAAACAAGCCATCGAAGACGAAGCAGTCAAAGGTGTCATCGTCACCAGTGGAAGAAGAATGTTCATGGCAGGAGCTGATCTACGTGAACTTGAAGCAACTGGAGACAATGCTGGGATACAATTTGATGGCATCATGCAAATGCATGCCAATTATCGCGCAATAGAAACAGGCGGTAAACCCTTCGTTGCGGCTATTAATGGTACTGCTCTTGGTGGAGGTATGGAACTTTGTTTGACTTGCCACCACAGAATTGCATTAAACAACCCTAAGATCAAATTAGGTTTTCCTGAGGTAAAAGTTGGATTGTTACCCGGAGGAGGGGGATGTGTAAAAGCGCCGCGAATCATGGGCATTCAAAATGCCTTGATGTATATGCTTCAAGGTATCGAAGCTCGACCACCTAAGGCATTAAAAGATG
>JABDLW010000572.1 GCA_013001805.1 Saprospiraceae bacterium
GTTAAGGGGTTTTACTTACGAAGTGAACTTTTATTATAGACGGCTTCCTCTCAGCCCGACATTTTCTCTACTGACTTTTTCGGCTTTTTACCAAGAGATGTGATTTGGCAGTTGTCCACTTTGGAAAAGCTCAAAGTAGACACCAACTATTTGAGTGCCGCCCATTCGGACAGGTAAACATTGATTCTTCGCGTAAAGGCGTCCGTTTTTTCAGCAAATAGTTTGGTTCCCAGATCTTTTGCTGATTCAATCAGTTTCGATTCTTGGCCATGTATTACATCTTGGATTAGCTCGAGATGATTTTCGAACAGGGGTGATTTTTCCAGGTGCTTTTCCAGAATCACCAAATTGTTTGCCTGGCCCAGGAGATCAGTCAGGTGGTGGGTTTCCTTTTCCCAAGCCTTGAAAATGGGAAGCCAGGCATTCTGAAGAATTAAAAACTGATATCTCAGGTACTTGGATTTTTTTCGCCATTCATGATTATGTTCAGGTGAAGGGTTTTGCAGACTGATTTGCCATCGTTTCGCAGCACGGTCATAGCTTAGCTGCAGGCTGCGCAATAGATTCCTTTTCAGATGGGTACTCCAGGCAATGTCCTGTGTCAGTATCTGATGGTCAGCAAGTGATTTATGAACTTTGGCGAGAAGATTATGATGAGATTGTATATAGTCTTGGCGTTCGGTTAGTATATGATTTTTGAGTTTTATGTAAGTATGCTTGATCTTCCCTTGTGAGTCGATTTCTATTAAGTCCTCGATAGTTTCCATCATTGCTGTTAGATCTCTGACAGAGGAAAGTTCTCTAGCAATATCACGGTAGAAATGATTTTCGTAACGGTAAATATCCGGAGACAACTCAAACTGAATCAGACGTAAAGTGGCTCTTAATATCTTGATATGCCTCCGGGCCTGGTGAATTCCTGCATGGATGTCTGAAGGGTCTTTCAATGATCTAACCGCTACTTGATGACAGCCTCTAAAAATGCGATGAATACCTTTTGTGTAGCGTTCTTTATTTAAAATCGAGTAATTCAGAATTCTTAATTCTTTGACTTAATAATTGTTTGGTTTTGATGTGCTTTGCATGGATAGATTTAAGATGTCCTTCGACGAATGCTCCGGAAGACGCGTCAAAAATGGATTGAGATGTCTATCCAGGTTCCGCATTTGCCGTCTAAGACTCGTTAACATGGATCCATGGGATTAACTTAAAATCTCCGGTATAGGCACTTCTATATAATCGAGCGCCCATTCTTGCATGAATCGCACCCTTCCCGGCTTACAGCGATACACAATGAGGTCAGGATTATCGATTGATCCTAAATAATGTTTCAGCAGTGAATTCTTATTCCAGATATTTTGGAGAAGCTCGCGATCTGTAACTATTTCAGCAACAGCCGTAATTCTGACTTGATTGTGGTCAATATCTAAATAACATAGCTCAATCCGGTTGTTGGCAGCTATTTCAATGGTCTTATGGTAGGATCTTAAATTTCCAATAAACACTTCAAAGCCTCTGGTCAGCAGTGGTGAAACCGGACGGATCCGGGGCTGGTCGCCATCGATGGTCGCCAACATGGGAAATTTGACATTAGCCACGATTTCCAAAGCTTTGGCGGGAACATCGGCCGGATTTATCCTCTTGGGAACGGGTTTAGGCATCATAAATGATTTTGCTAACTTTCAAGTTTACAACATTTTCCCCAATCAGTGTTGCATGCGGCAGTTCTGGCTATTTCTGGTTTTGGTTACTTTGGTGCTGCTGCCATTTATTTTCTGGGGTGAAGAATTGATGAATCGATTTACGCTGGATGGTTCAATTGCCTGGTTAGGTAATTTTGGGGAGTGGGCCTGGCTCGGAGGAATTGGGTTGCTAGTGGCAGATATTATTATGCCCATTCCCGGAACGCTGGTGATGTCTGCACTGGGTTACATTTATGGAACTATTATCGGAGGCTTGTTTGCTGCATTGGGATCTTTTGCCTCCGGTACAGTTGGTTATTGGATTTGTCGGTCACTGGGAGAAAAGGGCGCCATAAAAATCCTGGGTAAAAAAGGCTATGTCAAAGGCCGGGTAACATTCGACCGGGTAGGAGGTTGGATGGTGGTTTTGTCCCGGTGGTTACCGGTTTTCCCTGAAGTAATTTCCTGTATGGCTGGATTAAATCGAATGTCTCCAGTGAAATTCCACTTAGCTCTATTATGTAGTGCCATTCCGATGGGCTTTATTTATGCCATCATTGGACAGGCTGGTATGGAAAATCCAACTTTAGCCATTGTTCTAAGTGCTGGTTTGCCACCCGTCATTTGGCTTATAATAAATCCCATTTTCAAAAAGATGTCCTGATGCGTCGGAAGGGAGTAACAGATGTAAGAAATGGGATGAGCCACGAAGGCCCGAAGGCTCGAAGTTTTTTTGGTTTTTTTGCCAATGGATTCTTCAATTATTGACATTTTAGAGATGAAAAATGACAGATATTTTGGAGGCGGAAGCTGTTATTCACCCGCTTTTCATCCTAATAATTAGCTGCATACTTCTTAGGGTCTTGGCGTCTTAGATGCGAATGAAATAAGAAAAATGGGATGGGCCACGAAACCTCGAAGACATTGAATGTGGCTTATCGAGTATTTCTTATCTTAGGAAGCTCACAAAGCATAGAGACGAAGCTTAAAATTTTTAGGTAT
>JABDLW010000455.1 GCA_013001805.1 Saprospiraceae bacterium
CAAAATACCCGCCTCAAAATCAGGTACTTGTGCTTGTGCTGGAATGGCATAAAAAAGTAAGACGGTAATTAGCCCGCGGGGTGCGATAAATAATTGCGGTAAAATATCACTGCCGAGGAAAATTCGGCAAAGGATAAAACGGATTATATATATGGAAAGCACAATGAGCAGGCTAATCAGGACTACCTGACCGTTTACCAGCGATGCGAGTGATATGGTCAATCCAAAAATTACAAAGAAAAAAGTTCGGACGACAAAAGCCGTTTCTCCTGTGACCACATGCAACCCATGATAGATATTACTTGCTTTTTCCAAATGCAACCAATCAGCCAGTTTTCCCCGGAAAAAAATCCGCATATTCGCGATCACCAGGCCAAAAATCAGAATAATAATCAGGGAAGACAAGTGCATTTTTTTGCCCAAGGCATACAAGAGGAGCAAGATGGAAATCAATAAGAAAAGCTTTATATGTGTTTTAATATTCTGAAAGATAAACACGATCGCATAACTTGCGATCAGCGCCAGGGCTACGGTAAGGCCTAAACTCACAAAAAATCCACCCACACCACTTGAGTGCCCCTCAACCGGCTCGGCCTGGCCAGCGATAAAATAAAACAACATGATACCCAATATATCAGAAAAAGTGCTTTCATAGATATGAAATTCCTTCTTGTGCGCTTTTAATCCCGTTACACTCGGTATTATAATAGCGCTGGATAAAATCGAAAGTGGCGTCGCATATAGCCAGGCCTGCAACGTGGTCATTCCGGGTATGGACCACTGCAAAATCATGGCTGCCACCCAGGCTGACACCAGCAAGCCTATCAGAGCTACAATAAAGGCCTTAAAAATCGGCACTAATTTCTCTCTTTTAAGTTCTAATTCCAGGGCCGCTTCCAGTACAATCATAATTAATCCCACAATACCGAGCACTTCGAGCAGGGGAAAGAAATTGATCGCTCCCAACCCCATGGCATCGAGCGCAAATTTTGATGCAATTCCCAGTGCAATAAGCAACAAGACCGAAGGTACATTGGTCTTCCTGGCTACCTCACCAAAGATGAAAGAAAGAATAATCGTCACCGAGGCAACAATGATCAAATTGTAAGAAGTAAAAATTTCCATTTAACTAATTGATATGGCATTTATGAAATATAAAAACATCCTCGTTCAATCACTTCAAGCGGGCTTCCCAACCCCATTCTTCTAAAACCTGAATTAGATCTGGCAAATACTTCTCATCTCTCAGGATCAGGCTGGCATTGACATGATCAGGCATTTCTATAAAATCCGGCCGGTGTGATGTGTCCAGATAAGGACAGGATAAAACTATTCCCTGAAGCTTTGCAAATGAACCTATGGCATCTTTTTTTTCAGTTAGATTTAATTCTACCAAATGACCCATTTGTTCACCTGCGATCAAAGTGAATCCCTGTGCAACCAGGTGACTATAGGGAATATGTCGCAAGCCCTCATCGGTTTGCAAGCACAGTCCTAACCTCTCCCATTGGACCACTGCTCCTTTTATAGAATCAGTCTGAATGCGAGTTGCACGACTTAAAGCGGTACTTAGCAGCAGTATTCTTCCATTGATGTAATTTTTCAACCCCGGAAATCCCAGTATAATCAGTAGTGCAAGGATGGGGCCGTGTCTGATGGGATCTACCAGAAAAAGGGAAGTAGCTATTATGAGCACTGCGATTGGTTCATATATTAAAAGTGCTTTGTGGATGAAAACCTTTAAGTACTCGCCCAGATCCAGGCCCCAAAATGGCCGGCCAAACCTGTCCAGAGTGAGCCACCGCCGAAATATTCTCAGTAAAACAAATACGGCAAAAAGCCAAACCAGGGTTTTAAGAAATGATGACCAGTTAATTTGTGACTCGAAAATCAATTCCATGAAACTTTCTAATTTATGTCAATTAATCTCGCACCCAGTGCGTTGGCCAGACTCTCGTGCACTTCTATATCTCCGTTAGCCAATCGATGCAACAATCCCATATTAACAAATCGCCGGACCAGGTCAGAGTATCGATCATTAAATGCCGGTCCGAAATATTTTCTCAACTGGTATTCATCGGTTTGTTTCTGGACCAGAATTCTAGATAGAAAAAGTGATGATTCGGTATCAAAATGCCGGGGCAAGCTATATCGGTCAGAAAAATTCGGAGCAATGGTATGTTCATCCACGGGATGAATGGAGGACAACCACCAACGCAATGCTTCTCCAATATTTCCTTGTGCCGCCACATCGATATTCCGGATCAGAGATTTAAATTCTCCCGGTGACAGCTTCGAGCCATCCTCATCGATGAGTTTTTTATGTGTCGCACCATGCCGAATCAAAATAGCGCGGGAGATATCTTTCCTGGCCATATGATCCAGGTGAATAGTAGATTGAAAAGCTGCATCCAGATTGATGAATGTCTGCAGGTTTTGGTGTGCCCAACTATTGATCGAAACGAGGATAAAACATCGACTGGCAAAATGGTCAATGAAGCGTTTAAGAGCCATTGTATTCTCATATAATGTGTGGGTGGCATCTTGCCAGGTCTCCAGGTCATCAATCCAAAGGAGAGGCCGGTTATGCAGCGAATACTTCTTAATAAAATCGAGAACTTCCAGCAAATCAAAGGTGGCAGACAACTTCCGACCCTGGTAATTAAGCTCTTGGCCGGCTTCAATCCTGATCACATTGGCCGGCTGAAAATGAAGGTACGCCATCCACTCACCAAAAAATGTTTTACCACAAAAGCGACGTCCGGTCAATACCATGGCTCCCCGGTATCCCAGATTCCAATTTTGCACTCCACCTTGAAACAGTTTCATTTCCACTTCCCGACCCGTGGCAAAGGAGGTGCCTAAAAATCCCTTGGCCAGAAATATTGGATTATACTGCTCATTATCCGGATGTGGCTTCCTATGTTCAATATAGCGGGAAATTTTTTCCGGAAAGCCCAGATTCTCCTCTTGTTCGACGCGTGAGAGCAATCCTTTGACCGCCTTTTGTGAGGTAAGAGCGAAATCTGTCACGCGGCTAAGAAACTTATTCCCACCCTGACCAAATTGACGAATGGTGTTTTGCATGGTTATGGGGAGAAATGGCTCATCCAGTTGATACAAGCGGGACAGGTGAAAATCGGATGATAGCCGATTTCTAATTTCTTGGGATCGTTCTTCAATTTTGTCAAAAAGGCTCTTGAGCCTCTCCCGGCTTCGGAGCAAAGGTTGGTAAATTCCGATCACTTCGGCTTTATCCAAAACCCCGGAGGGTATCAACAATGCTCGATTTCGCATATTGGAGTAGGCCATGCGCAAGGTATTTTGAGCCCTTGACGTCAATTCAAAAACATCCAGCAAAGTAGGTATGATTTCGCCCTCCAACCATTGTAGTGTACGACTCTTAAGGTCTATTTCATGCTTCAGAAGAAGTCCTCGCCTGGTTCCGACAATCACTTCCCATTTCTTGGGAAAAGATGACATCAATGCTTCTAAACGGGGTGAAAAATCGCTTAAAAAATCTGCATCAATGAGGATGTCCCCTTCGTGCTGCAATTTCTTCACAAAACCCGCCGGGACCTCGGTTTGATTTTCATCTATATTACTTAGGATAGCACCTGACTGTTCGTCTAAAACAGTGACACTTTTGCGGCAAAATTGGAGCATTTCCAAAATGAGATTCTCAATCTCCTGGAAATAGGCTGAATAGCCACTTGCCTCTTCTGCATTTGATAGTAATGCTGTACTCTGTTCCGCAATTTCGTTAAACTGATCTTGGTAAATAGGCCAGGGATTGTTTTGCATACTCCAACGCCGGATAGCTTTTTGCTGTGCAGGTCTGTGTAAGGTCGTTAATTCCTTATTGACTGAAGTGTCCAACTCTAGCAAGGCTTCTGATAAAAGCTCTTTGGATTGGATCCAATGTTGATCCAATTGGTTTTGCTTTAAAGTACCTTCCTGCTGTAAGATTTTACCACGTAGATGTTGATAGAACAAATCTCGCCAGAATAGACAAAGATTTTTCATTCGCTCTGTGAATGCGAAATGAAAGAATAAAAGCATATCCCTATTTTCCATTTCATGGTCACCGGACAATTTTTCATAGCTGGCGTCACCGCGATCGATGACCATCTTCACTATTGTACTGGTTTTCTCCTCAAACTGTGTTGAATCAGAGCGAATGCTATCAAAATCATTTACCCATTTATCCTGAATGGCCTGCAAAACACTATGGAAATAATAGTCGGTATTCCCCTTCATATCTTAAAAATAGTTAATTTGATGGAGTATTCATCAGATTTGAAGTTTATCATAAAAATGTGATTCAGTAAGCTACCACCGGATTTTTTTTAACTTAAGTAGCTGTAATTTCAATGAGCATAATTCTAAAGTCCTTTCGAAGAGTTTTACGCACCTTTTGGCGGGGTGTAGTGAAACTAGCTTATGCCGTGGCCAGACCATTCAAAGTGATTGGGCATTTAATTTCCTACATGAAAGAACAGGTGAAGCTCATGTTGCCAGGTTGGAAAGAAGATGCCATAGACTATGGTCATGAATGGCAATCCAAATATTCTCATACCAAGGAAGACCTACGCAGGACACGTATGATTTGGAAAAGGGCATTTTCCAATATTGATGCTTCACCGCATCAATTGCATCGCATGCTATTCGAAGACCGGACCACGGTGGGAAAGCTCTTTGAAGAAGTACTGATCATTCTCATATCTGCCAGCGTTTTGGTGGTCATGCTGGATAGCGTGGCCGTTCTGCACCGGAGAGCGGGTTTACTTTTTAACACCCTGGAATGGATCTTTACCATCATTTTCACGCTGGAATATCTGCTTAGAATCTACAGCTCACCACATCCGATCAAGTACATGACCAGTTTCTTCGGCATCATCGACCTGATTACGATTTTACCGACCTACATCGGGGTAATTTTTACCGGAGCCCATACCTTCCTGATTCTGAGGATACTGCGTGTTCTGCGAATTTTCCGGCTTTTGAAGTTGGTGAAAATGATGAAAGCGGGAAACACCATCTCCGCCTCACTACAAGCAAGTAAAGAAAAAATCGCCGTTTTCCTGATCTTCGTGCTGCTCATGGTTACTGTCATGGGCAGTATGATGTACATAATCGAAGCGGGAAATGATTCAGGGTTTACGAGTATTCCGGTCAGTATTTACTGGGCTATTGTGACATTGACAACAGTGGGTTATGGAGACATTGCTCCAGCCACCTGGTTTGGCCAGTTGATCGCCGCTGCCATTATGATTACAGGATATGCGGTGATCGCCGTACCCACTGGCATTGTCTCAGCTGAGTTCATCAGCCAAAAAAGACAAGCAAGACGAGAACAATCTCTATGTGAAAAATGTGGTAAAGAAGAACACGAAGAAAATTCAAGGTTCTGCAATCGCTGTGGTGACCGGCTTAAGGTGAGTGGGTGATCAGCTGATTGCTGCCTGACTAGTCAACATACTCCCTCGGCCCAATTTGCAGGATACCATAAAGTAGCATCCTGTTTCTGCGACCACGATCTGATACTGTCCAGATCTTGTTCGAACGCCGGTTCATCCATTTTTCCAACCTTCATTATTTCGGCTTTCGCTCCCTTGAGAATCCCCATTAAATTATTCGCATAATGCATAAAATTCGCTTCCGACTTGGCGGCACCAAATAATACAAAGTCGATTTTGAAATCCCGAAAGCCAGCCTGATGCAAGAGGGAGACCAAATGGCGCCCGACAAAGGGATCATTGCCCATTTGATCGTAAACCTGGCAATAGATTTGCCACATTCTGTCAAAAGCTGACGTAGCCGGTGCAATACGAAAGTTTGCATGGTCATCATCGACCAAAATAATGCGACCACCAGGTTTTAATGCTTTTTTTGCCTGCTGCAATGCCTTCACTGGCTGGGCAAGGTGTTCCAATAAGAATCGAATAAAAACTAAATCAAAGTGGCCCCACTCTTCAGTAAGAAGTGGCAAATCATAAGCACCACCACTTCGGAAGTCCACCAGGTCGTTTTCCCGATCTTCCGAAGCTAGTTTCAAACACTTGTTTAACTGATCCGCTGATTTCTCTACTCCCACCACCCTACCCGCCGGCAAGTCACGGGCAAGCATACGACTAAATACGCCGAGTCCACTTCCAATGTCCAGCACGTTTTCGTGCCCTTTTAATTCAATCTTATTAAGACAGCGCTGGTTAAGTAAACTATTTAAGGTAAGCAGCCTTGCTTGTTCTTCCTCGTGGGTGCCATGTATGTAGG
>JABDLW010000603.1 GCA_013001805.1 Saprospiraceae bacterium
GGCCCATACTATGCATTTCCGCTCCTATCAATAAGACGTTTTTATAGGTGCCCGTCCTGACGAATTGGTCAGCAACGGAGAGACCATAGATAAATCCCGAGCACTGATTTCGAATGTCAAGCGCTCCAATTTCGGTGTTGGAGATCCCCAACTCCCTCTGCACTAGAACACCGCAGCCGGGAAAAAAATAATCCGGGCTAAGAGTAGCAAAAACAATAAAATCAACCTCTTCTTTGTCGATCCCAGCATCTGCGATCGCTTTCCGCGCAGCTTCCGCCCCCATGGTTGTGGTTGTCTCCTTATGCCTCACCCCAAACCGGCGTTCCTGAATACCGGTTCGCTCCTGAATCCATTCGTCGGTCGTGTCCATCAGGCTTTCCAGCTCTTTGTTTGAAATAACCTGATCGGGTAAATAGTGACCGATACCAGCGATTTTCGTTCTTATCATGCCTGCATTATTTTAACTCCGGGGCAAGATAATAAAATGGAGTGGGAGAGGAGCGGAGCAAAAGATAGATAATTGATACCCGGATGCCATGTAGCCAACTTCTAAAACACCAATCCGGAATAGGGCGAGTCTGCCGGGACATTGCTCCTTAGCATGTTAGCTATAGTCGAAAAGTTAGACTATACTCAGTCAAGCAAAAGATTGTCGTTAATTCTGGGTTCTTTTTGACCTACTCTGCGTTGCAAATACCCGTCCGACTGGACATCGGTCCGGGCGGACTCAGCAGAGCTTCGGCTGTGCTTGTGTTTTGCGCTCACCGACGATAAATGTCGGGACATGGCTTGATTAGGCCTTAAAATAATCTCAGAATTACTCAACATATTTTACTTGACAAAGTACTAGGTCTTTTGCTTTTTCTTCTTCGCTGCGGGAAACAAGACGTTATTGAGAATGAGCCGGTAGCCGGGCGAGTTTGGATGTAAGCTCAAGTCAGTATCTGGATCTCCCACAAAGTGTTGGTAGTCTTCCGGATCGTGACCGCCAAAGAAAGTAAATTGACCGTCGTGTACGGTTCCATGTAAATACTTGGCCTCGGATGCCGGCTTGTTTTCTCCCAGAACCAGAACACTTGATTTTATATACTGATTTCGAAAAGAAGTGCACTGTCCCATAAATCCCTTTACGGTTCGGGTGTGATTTTGGGTGAGCATCGTTGGCACCGGATCCCATTTTGCTGAAAAATCAAAAAGACTGAAATAGTCGGTTTGTGGTGTGACTTTGCGATTGCGATTATCAATGGTGCTATGTTCGTAATACAGCGGATTTTTTATCAATTCAAAGTCTTCAAAGGCAAAAGTTTTACTGAAGTCCAACTTGGATTGGGCATCGCCATCTGCGGGATCACCATCATACATTTCGGCGCAGATATCCAGTCCTTCGGCTGCCAAAGCAATTTCGTAAGTATCGGTCGCAGAACACATGGCAAACATGAAACCGCCACCTACTACATATTCTTTCACCTTTTTTGCCACGGCCAGTTTCAATTGTGAAACTTTGGCAAAACCATGATCCGTTGCGAGTTTTTCCATTTTCTTTTGATTTTCCCGGTACCAGGAAAATGCGTGATAAGTGCGGTAAAACTTTCCATATTGCCCGGTGAAATCTTCGTGGTGAAGATGCAACCAATCGTACTGTGCCAATTCGTCATTGAGTACTTTCGTATCATATACGGTCTCATAAGGAATTTCAGCGTAGGTCAGGACCATCGTCACTGCGTCATCCCACGGCTGAACCTCTTCTCCCTTCTCATTAAAGTCAGGAGTATAAACGGCAATTTGCGGGGCAACTTCAAGCTTGATAGCATCCATGTTTACAGATGGACTGGCGATTTCTTCCAGAAGCCCGTTAAACTGTACATCCGGCAATATTTCGAAAGATACTCCCCGGGTCCGACATTCCTTTTCGAAAAGCGCGTTATGTACGAAGGCAAAACTACCGCCCCGATAGTTCAAAAGCCACCATGCTTCGGCACCCTTGTCCAGCACCCAATAAGTGATTCCATATGATTTAAGATGATCTTTTTGCTCCTCATCCATAGGAATCAATATATAGGATCCCGAAACACTGGTTGTTATGCACACCAGTAAGCTGAACAGGAAGAGAAATCTTAGTTGTTTCATGTATCTGTGTGTTGCGTTCACCCTAAAATAACGATCGCAAGTCATAAAAGTTACTTGTTACCATAATAAAAAGAGTTCTTTACCACTTTTATTGATTGAATTGGAGTAATCCGCTTGCCTCATGGTCTTGAATGAAGAGATGAAGATACCGGTTGTCTTCTGTTAGGAGATTTCTAACTTTGATATGTAATGACGATTAAATTTCACTGGAATTGAGCAATATCGAGATTCAATACCCACTTTGGGCTGTATTATTGTGCCTGCTGGCCGGGGCATTGTTTGCCGCGTTACTCTATTATCGCGCCCGATACTTTCCGGCGGCCCGGATTTGGGCCAAAGGAAGTCTGGCTTTTCTGCGTTTTCTCGCGGTCACATTGCTCAGTCTGTTGTTGCTTTCGCCCATTCTGAAGAATACTAAGGAAGAATCGAAAAAACCGGTCATCATTTTTGCTCAGGATCAATCGGTATCGATCAAGTCCGAGTCTGATAGTAATTTGCTGATTCGATACCAGGAGGAGCTCCAATCCGTAATTGACGATCTCTCGCAAACTTATGATGTCAAGACGTTTGCCTTTGGAGAGCAGTATCGCGAAGGAATAGATTGGCAATTCACAGACAAATCAAGCAATCAGTCGGCGGTTCTTGAGCATATTGGAGATCTCTATGGCGACCAAAATCTTGGTGCCATTGTTTTCGCCACTGATGGCATTTACAACGAGGGGAAGGATCCCCGGTATGCCAATCGATCGTTTACCGCTCCGCTCTATACCATTGCTCTGGGAGACACGACGCCTGATCGCGATCTGGCGATCCGCCAGGTCTTCTACAATAATATTTCTTATCTGGGAGATAAAACTTCGATTCAGGTCGATATAACCGCCTATAATTGCGATGGTTCTAAGAGTAATTTAAGTGTCTACCGTATTTCCGGTGACGAAAGCACCCTATTGGAATCCATGCCATTTACTATTGACTCAGACGATTTTTTTCAAACTATCGAACTTGCCATCCCTCAGGACTTTACCGGGTTGCAGCGCTACCGGGCTACGCTATCACCATTAAGCGGTGAGAAGAGCACCATTAATAATCGCAAAGATTTTTTCATAGATGTCATTGACGCCAGGCAGAAAATCCTCATTCTTGCGGCTAGCCCCCATCCGGATATTGCCGCTCTGAAGACCAGTCTCGAACAAAATAAAAACTATGAGATTGAGACGGCAACTATCAGGAAGTTTCAAGGCAAGGTTGATGACTTTGATTTTATCATTTTGCATCAACTTCCTGCACGTGGTATAGATGACCGCGCGATTTTAAGAGAAATTAATATTAAGAAGAAACCTCGAATGATCGTGGTTGGTACGCAAACAAATCTGGGTGAATTAAATCAGTTTCAGACTTTGGTCTCCATAAAGCCCAAAGCAGGAT
>JABDLW010000612.1 GCA_013001805.1 Saprospiraceae bacterium
CCGTTCCACAATGTATTTTCAGCAGAAAATGCCACGTTTAGCACATTCAGGGGCCGGATACCTTGCACATCCATTTGTTCTTCTTCGTATGCACTATGCTTGACCCGGCTTTCACCCTTGAAGCCAAAGCCAAAACCACCTTCACCAATTCCTTGTCTACGTCCTGGTTTAAAATCCGCAGCAGGAACATGACAGCTTGAGCAAGAGTAGCTTTGCATACCTGCTTCGTTTTCCGGAACCACACCCATTCCCGTCTCAAAGAATAAAAAAGAGCCGAGCTCCACTTTTTCGGGAGTTAAAGGGTTACGTGGATCTTGGGGAAGGGCAGCCAAATCGGTGCTTTTTGGTATGCTGTAGTACGATATATCACGAGTCGGAGCAGACTCCGCCACAGCTTGCATCAAGTCCAAATCCAATCTTTCTCGATCAAATGTATCTGATACACATCCAGATACAAATGCAAAGGCGCACAGCGCTAAAATATGTAGTTTCTTCATGCGTTCACGGTCAATAATCTGGTTCCGAAATGTATGAAAATTTTCACACTCGGATGAAATCGGTACAAATATTGCTTTAACACATATAAAGATATAACCATATAGTTCATTAATGATCGAACCATATTGGTTTTAACACTTTAATGAGTGAAAAATCTCAACGATTGCACAAAACAATCCTTACAAGAATCGTTCCTTTACAGCCAATTTTAAAAACCTGATGGACTGGAAGTATATATATCCTATGATTTTTACAGCATTATTGCTTGGTTTCACTGATTGCACTACCGACCAGGTAGCTGAACCGGAACCCTGTGAAGAGGTCAAAACTTACGATGGGATAATCCGCGAAGTGGTCCGGAATAAGTGCAATTTTAGTGGTTGTCATGATGGCGCCAGCGGAGTGGGTAACTACAATACATTTGCCGGTATGCAACGGGTAATAGCCAGTGGAGAATTCAGGCGCCAGGTGGTTGTAGCCAAGACAATGCCGCAGTCCGGTGAATTAACTCCAGAAGAGTTTGAGATATTAAAATGCTGGTCAGAAAATGGATATCCCGAAAATTAGACTGTACGAAATGTTGAAGCAAATTGAATTAAAGCAAATGAGAAGACTATACCCCATAGTTGCAATCTTGGTCATGCCACTATTATCAATGGGACAACAAACTTTACCAATTTTTAAGGACAGAAAAATTATCAACTCATTTTCGACGGAAACTCTGCCCAGGCATATGTTGGACTTCAGGGTGGCGCACCGCTTTGGGGACATGTTTGGTGAAAGTGGGGGATGGCCTTCATTTTATGGATTTGAATCGGCCCGCGATGTTCTCATCGGGTTTGAATACGGAGCAACAGATAATCTATTGCTAGGTCTTAATCGCACAAAAGGTGCTGGCCCGTTAAGGATGCTGGTCAACACGTATTTCAAATACAAATTGGCTGGTCAAAATAATACGCTGGAACATCCGGTTGCAGTGACGTTCCTGGCCATGAATTCCATTTCAACGATGCCAAAAAGTGACGAGATTTCAGCAATCAACAACTTTCCCAAATTTGCACATCGAATGACTTACCATTTTCAAATGTTGGTGGCAAAGCGGTTCTCTGAGGTGGTTTCGCTTCAATTTAATGTGGGTTATACTCACCGCAACTTTGTAGACCTTGACGATGTCAATTATGTAATCAATGTAGGGGGTGCAGGAAGATTTCAGTTGAATCGCAGGTTAGCCATTCTCCTGGAGGCTAATTTGCCTTTGAGATTTCGAAATGTAGACTTTGAAGCAACGGCACCCTTGGGAATCGGTCTTGAGTGGGAGACCGGAGGAGGACATGCATTTCAAATAAATTTGACAAACGCAGGTGGGCTTAGTGAACCAGACTATTTGGCCTATACCACCTCAAATTGGGCGGACGGCGAATTTAGATTGGGTTTTACCATCTCCAGACAATTCAAGATTTAGGACTATGAGGCAAGTGGTAATCATTCTTACATTCTGTGTTTTTATTTTCTTGTCTTTTAGGGTTGAAGATCCTTTGAACCCGGAATTCTCTATAGCTAAATTACTAGAGGCTTTGGGAGATGAGCCTCTTCCCCATAAACCCAATCTCCTGACCGGTGACGCCAGCATCTCACGGGGCAGAGATATCGTAATCAATGGGATGAGCAAAGCTGGTGGTAAAAAGTCGAAAAGACAAAGCAAATACTTTACCTGCATTGCCTGCCACAATATAGAGCGGGAAGATCCTCAGTTGTCAAACCCTTCTCCAGAAGCAAGACTTAAATACACTAATGATCAAAATCTACCCTTTCTCCAGGGGAGTGCCTTATACGGAGTGGTGAATCGGCGATCTTTTTACAACGGAGACTATGAGAAAAAATACGGTGATCTGGTTAAACCAGCCAGAAATGACCTGCGACAGGCGATCCAGCTTTGTGCTGTGGAGTGCTCGCAAGGAAGAAAATTACGAGACTTTGAGTTGGAATCTGTCTTAGCCTATTTATGGACTATCGACCTTAAGCTAAAAGATCTGTTCCTCACTCCTGACGAATTGGAATTAGTGGAGCACGCTTTTGATACTGGAAATAACCGGGGAGAAGCGATTAAAGTATTGAGATCGAAATATCTTGATTCATCTCCGGCGACATTTGTAGATCCACCAGCTGATCGAAGCAACGGGAATCAGCTAACGGGACGACCTGAAAATGGGGCTATTATCTATAAGAACAGTTGCCAGCATTGTCACTTTGAAAACAAGTATTCCTTCCTCTTATTAGATGATTCTAAGCTAACCTTTCAGCACCTGCAGAATAAGGCGGGAAAATACTCATCACATTCCATGTACCAGGTTATACGCTATGGAACACCACCAAAGGGGGGTAAAAAAGCGTATATGCCTCAATATACGAAGGAGAAAATGACGGATCAGCAGATGGCAGACCTTCGAGCCTTTATCGACGAAAGTGCTCAATAGTTGAATGGGAAAGAACATTTAGCTTTCCGTGAATGAGGTCACCCTATATTTTTGTTAGCCGGGAGCTGACAGGGTACGTTGCACACTCTGATTGAAAATGCAGGATGTATCAAAACTTTAAAAAAGAAGGTTGCGAAAAATCTGTAAAAGTCCCTTGATCCACCTGCTCAAAAACCTGTACAAATTTGGGACCACGTCCATCCGATCGGTCGGCGGAAATTTTTATTTTACCGTACGTTTGATAATTATCCCAAGGCCATATGGCAGGAGGTTTTTCCTGGTCGTACTGTGCATAGAACGCCCATTGTTTAACCAGGTGATCACTGCGGTCGACCCACACATGGTACATATTGTTTGGAGTATTACCTACGTCATCAAATGTCAGTTGTAATACATCGGAATCAGTTCCGTTTTGAGTGGAGTCTCTGCCAACATACTTTAGGGTAACTCCGCTGTCCTTTAATTTGAAGGGCATAACCAACCAATAGGAATCATTGATCCACATCCCTTCCGCTTTCTTGAAATGCTTACCTAGAGAATCCTGATTGACGATTTCTTCTCCCTTGACTTCTGCTCTAATCGTTTTTGACTGAAGATCTAAGAGATACACAGCTGTATCTGCGGGAATATCTATACGTACTTGTCCCGTCTCCTTATTCCAAACCAAATGTCTTCTCCCGAAGAAGTTCCAGCTGATTATTTGAGTTTCATCCCAAGCCTCACGGCCACCCATCGCCTCCATGACCTGGTCGGCAATCACTATAGCCTCTGCATCGGAACCTGCGTCATTAAAACCAGGCGCTGCGGGGTTTATCATTCCAGACTGCGTACAACCAACAAAGAAAGTGACTACTATGACGACAAGAAAACGCATACCGGAATGTATTTTAACTAAAAAATGGTGCCCGAAACAGGAGTCGAACCTGCACGCCCTTACGGACACATGGCCCTCAACCATGCCTGTCTACCAATTCCAGCACTCGGGCTAAAACTCTGGAGATGCAAAAGTAATGAAAAGAATGGTTTGTGATGTTGATTGAGAAGATTTCACTAAACTCGAATTCACCTGTATGCTTGCTACAAAAAACGGGATGGCAATTCTATTGTCGCAAGAGTTCCAGTTGCTGGTGAAACTCCATCTCGGTTGTCATCAATACTTCGCGGGCTTTACTGCCTTCGTTTGGCCCCACAACTCCGACTGCCTCCAATTGGTCCATGATTCGACCAGCGCGATTATATCCCAGTTTCAACCTCCTTTGGATCATTGAAGTTGAACCCTGCTGCGAGTTAATAACCAACATAGCGGCATCTTCAAACATCTCATCCAGATCGGAAAGGCTAAAGGCCCCATTCTTACCTCCTTCATCTTCAGCAGAATATTCCGGCAAAAAGAAAGGCACGGAAAATCCTTGTTGTTTACTGATGCCATTAATTACATTTTCGACTTCGGGCGTATCAACAAATGCACACTGCAATCGAATCATATCTCCACCGACGGTAAGAAGCATATCACCTCGTCCAATCAGCTGATCGGCACCCCCGGCATCCAGAATAGTTCTTGAGTCTACTTTTGAAGTGACCCGAAAAGCCAGTCTCGCCGGAAAGTTTGCTTTAATGACTCCGGTAATAATATTGACACTCGGTCGTTGGGTCGCAATGATCAGATGAATACCTACCGCTCTGGCAAGCTGTGCCAACCTGGCGATGGGCAGTTCCACTTCTTTACCTGCCGTCATGATTAAATCGGCAAATTCATCGATGACCAGGACGATAAATGGTAGAAAGCGGTGACCGTTATTAGGATTTAATCGCCTCGCAATAAACTTCTTATTATACTCCTGAATGTTTCGGGCGTGTGCCTTTTTTAATAAATCGTAGCGCTGATCCATTTCAATACAAAGTGAATTCAGAGTATTCACCACTTTCTTTGTTTCCGTGATGATGGGTTCATCCTGATCGGGTAGAAAAGCGAGAAAATGGTTCGCTAGTTGGCCATAAGGAAAAAGCTCCACTTTCTTTGGATCTATAAGTACCAGCTTGACTTGCGATGGATGCTTTTTATACAACAGCGACATGAGGATGGTATTGATACCCACCGATTTTCCCTGACCAGTAGCACCCGCGATAAGAAGATGAGGCATCTTCGCCAAATCAGCTATGAATACTTCATTAGATATCGTCTTACCCAGGGCAATGGGCAGATCCATTTTCCCATGTTTGAATTTGTCCGCATGCAACAACTCTTTCAACCCAACGGTTTGCTTATTTTTATTTGGCACTTCAATTCCGATCGTTCCCTTGCCCGGGATGGGCGCAATGATTCGAATACCAAGTGCGGCCAAACTCAATGCAATATCATCTTCAAGGTTTTTAATTTTGGAGATTCGGACACCAGGGGCTGGTACAATTTCATATAAAGTGACCGTAGGTCCGATCGTTGCCCGGATCCTTTCGATCTCAATCTTGTAATGGCGCAGCGTATTAATGATCTGATCTTTGTTTTGCTCAAGTTCGGCACGGTCGATCTGAACATTATCTTCCTCGTAATTTAACAATAGGCTGAGCCTGGGTCTTTCATATTTTGGCAGAGCCATTGTTGGATCGTAGGGTTCCAGGTGAACTTCATTTTCCTGTTCCACGATAAGCTCTGGTTTCTCCCTTTCCAGGGGAGTTTTGAAGGACTCCTTTTCTTCCATCGTCTCCACAACTGGAACCTTAGGAGGCATTTCAACCACTTCTAAAGTGGCATCCGAAGTGCCAGTCACAACTGGTTTGGATTGGGCTTTAGGTAAATCAAATTCGAGGGCACTTTTATTGATCCTATCCAGTTCATCGATAAAGGCACTCTTTTTCGTCTCTGACTTTGCCGTTTTATCTTCATCAAGATCCAGGGAAATATCGTCTGGGTCATCAGTTAAGTCGGGATCCCTGAGTGCGCTGGAAAATGGAAAGGATATCGATGGCCATCGAAAAGAAAAGGTGCTCTTTTCTGTAATGTGATGAAAATTCCAAATAATGAAGGCAATGCCCAGAAACACGAAAAGCAAGGC
>JABDLW010000614.1 GCA_013001805.1 Saprospiraceae bacterium
AAACCATACGATGTGCGGACGTAGTTGAGAGCCTTTTTCACATTTATCAGCCGGAGTGATATCGCCAGGCCAGTGATAGATCAGATTTTCATCAAGTGTAGATCTGGCTTTGGTCAATTCTCCGTGAAGATGAAGGATGCGTTTACTACCTGCCCGTTCGTGTAGATCGTCTACATTTTGAGTTACGATAACTACTTCATATTGTTTTTCCAGTTCTACTAAAGCCTTATGTGCAGCATTGGGTTGTACCTGTTTTAATTGGCGGCGGCGTTGATTGTAAAAGTCAAGCACTATTGCCTGATCGTTGTGCCATCCCTGGGGTGAGGCAACCTTCATTACATCATGCCCTTCCCAAAGGCCTCCGGCATCCCTGAAAGTTTTTATCCCGCTTTCAGCACTTACACCTGCGCCGGTTAAAACGACAATCTTTTTCATGAATCCGAAATTTCTTTTTTATTAATTTCTTTAAATGCTTTTCCTAAATATTCGACCAGATCTCCAGCCATCAGCGCTTCCTGGCTCAAATGATCCGCTGCTAAATCTCCCGCTAATCCGTGTAGATAGACCCCTAATATAGCAGCCTTTAAAGGGGTATAACCTTGCGCTAATAATGCTGTAACTATACCGGTCAACACATCTCCGCTCCCAGCGGTAGCCATTCCAGGATTGCCGGTTGAGTTGAAATAACATTCACCTTCAGGAGTGGCAATACAAGTATGAGCACCTTTCAGAATAATGAATACTTTCCATTCTTTTGCTTTTGATCGCAGCAAGGCATTTCGATCAAAATCATTGTCACTAGATCCAAACAAGCGTTCAAATTCTTTAGGATGGGGCGTTAAAATAGAATCTTTCGGTATCAATTCCAAAAGTGATTTGTCCTTTCCTATTAGATTCAATGCATCCGCATCCAACACAAGTGGTATCGAACTATTTTGTAACAGTTGCTCTAAGGCCTTTGCCGTAGTATGGTGTTGACCTATACCACAACCTATACCTATGGAATTGTACGGATCTAAATCCGGCAGACCGGTAAGATAATCGGTTGCTTTATCTACTGAAGCCATAGCTTCCGGAAGCGTACTTTGAATGATTTGGTAGCCACAACGCGGCAAATGGACGCTAACCAAACCGGCACCTGCTCTAAGGCATGCCCGGGAAGCCAATACGGCAGCGCCAATTTTTCCAAAACTCCCGGCTATGACCAGGGCATGTCCAAAAGTTCCTTTATGGGCATACTTGGTTCTCCTACGAAAAAGAGAACGAATCATTTTGGGATCCAGATAATAATTCCTTGAATCCACAGCGTCCAAAAAATCCTTATGTAACCCAATAGATCGAATCAGCCAATTGCCTACATAATCTTGATTTTCAGGGAAAAGGAAAGCCAGTTTTGGTAATTCAAAACTAATAGTGAAATCTGCCTTTAAGGCAGCACCACCGGTATGTTGGTCTGCAAAGATCCCGGAAGGGATGTCAATAGCAAGTTTGGTCCCACCGGTTTTGTTGATAAAATCCAGCAAATTGGCCCAAACCCCGGTCACCGGACGATTTAAACCCGACCCGAAAATGGCATCTATAATTAAGGAATCAGGTTCAATAACTGGAAACGCATCTCCCGGATGGTACTCTAAAATAGTTACATAGGCACCTTTCGATAACCTTTCTAAATTTTTCTTATAATCAGACGAAGTTTTCTCACTAATTTTACATAAAATGACCCTCACTTCCCGAAATCTTCTTAATAGTAACCGGGCTACAGCCAATCCATCACCACCATTATTTCCGATGCCGCAAAATACGACTACTTTTTGCTCGTCATCCGGAAAATTACTGGTCAGCCAATCTACAAAGGTCAATGAAGCTCTTTCCATCAAGTCTATTGAGGCAATAGGCTCGTGTTTGATCGTATAAGCATCCAATGCTCTGATTTGTTCAGCAGTTAGTATCTTCATCTTTTTTTTTGATAGAGGGTATAATCCATAATAGGTTGAATCCGAATAGTTCCGCGGCTTAAATTCATTACTGTGCAATAATAAAAAAAGAATGACAAACGATTTTTTTAAAGGGCTGAAAGTTATCGAATTAGCCAGCGTATTAGCTGGTCCGGCAGTAGGAATGTTTTTCGCAGAATTGGGTGCTGAGGTCATCAAAGTAGAAAATAAGTTGACTGGTGGGGACATTACCCGCAAATGGAAATTACCTAATGAGGATCCTTCCGGTGCTTACTCGGGGTATTATTGTTGTGTAAATTGGGGCAAAAAAACGGTGTTAAAAAATTTAAAAGATCCCGGGGAACAGCAGTCGGTAGTACAACTTATTCAGTCGGCTGATATTGTGATTAGCAATTTTAAAGTTTCCTCTGCCAAGCGATTTGGAATGGATTTCGAATCGGTCAGACCCATCAATCCTACCATTATATACGCCCAATTGCATGCTTTCGGTCCGGAAGAAGAGCGCCCGGCTTATGATATCGTACTACAGGCTGAGGCAGGTTTTCTACATATGTGTGGAGAAAAAGGGGGAAACCCTGTCAAGATGCCGGTAGCTTTGATCGACCTTATTGCTGCTCACCAATTGAAGGAAGCCATTTTAATAGCTTTGATCAAGCGTCTGCGTACCGGGGAGGGAAGTTACGTAGAAACTTCTTTATTTGAATCTGCTATAGCTTCCCTTGCCAATCAGGCTACCAACTGGTTGATGGCCGGCCATTTACCACAAAGGATGGGAACCAAAC
>JABDLW010000621.1 GCA_013001805.1 Saprospiraceae bacterium
GGTCAGGTCCCAATGCTTTAGCTCACCGGCAATCCAACTCAAGGCCAGGTTTCTTTGGTAGAAATGATCACACTCCAAAAAAAGGATTCGTTGACCCAGCAACGCATCGAGGATCAGGAATGAATCACCAGGAATCAGGCTCCGTACTTTTTCCTGCAGGTCATCTGACAATGGGCTGATGTACCTTGCCATATTCAAGCCTTCAAATAGGCCCTTGACATCGGAGCTCAAAGGCTTAACCGGTAGATATCGACGAATCTCTTCACCAACTCCCCGTACCTGCTCCAGGTCCTTCACAATTTGCAGGGTGGCATTTAAAGCCAGCGAAGTAAGTGGGTATTGTAAGCGATAATAGATAGTCGATCCATGGGTGGTTGGCTTCACTGTAAAAACACCCGGAAAGGGGCCTGCGAAAATGGCCTGGAGAATAGGTGCGGTAAGCAACTTTTCTTCTGCTGGGATGGTGGCGATCTCGAAAATGATTTGGCACCCTTCCCGGGGTTTAACTCCACCGGAAACCCGCATGATGGATCCCGGTGCTTTATTCTGACCTTTAAAAGAAGATCCGGTGTGATCGAATCGCACCACGATACCGATGGTCTCGTGGATTAGTTTTGCGATTAATTGGATGGAAGATGGCATGATATGTAGAATTATAATCGCAAATTATGTTTGAAATTTGCGTAATCCTAACCCCCGCTATTTTATGGTGGATTTTATCTAGTTGCCCTAAATGCCAAATAGTGCACTATTTGCCTATCTGATTGATTATCAGTATTTTACCAAATCCATCATTGCAAATCAGCGAAATCATATGGCTAAATCTGAAGAAAAGTGTGAAATACGTAAATGTGTATCATAAACTTATTAAGTAAAAACAGTAGGCCATAGTCATGCTAATTTGAACAAAAGAAATGGGAAAGGTTCGTAGAAGAGACTTTGTCACAGCTGGAAAATCCAGGATCATTATCTCTGATTTTTTTTTAATTTCAAATCAAACCATTTTTGAATGCCCATTGCCATTGACTCTAATTTCTCTTCATCGAAATCTTGGTTAATATTCCATTTGTCAGAAACATCAAAATTTAGCGAACCTGATCTTTCCTGAAGGACGAAAGGAAGATCCGTTTCACGATTTGAACAAATGAATAAGCAGGGCTTCCGCATATTGATCGCTGCCCCGGATTCCACCCAAGCACTCGAAAAAAGACGAGGGAATGGACTAATCAAGATATAAGCCGATGACTTTTCGATTTCCTCGATATCCTCTCTGAATCGCTCTTGCGACTGAGCCACCGGAGATAATCCATTCAAAGAGATCCCCTCCCGCGAATCTAAGACTTTTAATTCCAACTTTTGCAGTTGCTGTTTAAGCGCAATGATGTCATTCTCAAACTTTTGCTGCACCCCATTCAGGTCATCTGCTGAAAATCCAAAAAAATGCTCTATCAAGTCGGCCTCAACCTCCGAATTATAATTCCTATCCAATCGGTCCTTCAGTGTACTACTAAAATTTTGATAATTCTCCTCGATTTTGGTGGCTAGTGTCAAGATGGGGGCTGCCAAAAAAATATCATGAACAATATCGACCTTATTAGAGGAGTCCTTACTTTTTTCTTTCCTTCTCGGTTTAGTGGAACTATAAGGGATGATTATTTCCTCCGGCACATTATCACACTTCCCAGCATTCTTTTTGAATTCTTCTTGAGAGAGATTGCAATAAACTAGATACAAATTGAGGTACTTATCTGGAAGATATACTTCTGAATAACCTCTATTGTATTCCTGATAAGCATTCTGAAATTCACCTCCTTGGACGCGAAGATTCCCCTTATCCGGTTCTCGCGAAAAACCATTTCTATCGAATCGGTATTTTCTTTTTTTAAGTGTAAAATAAACCACATGACTCAGGGATGAGTTAGAAGGACTGATGTCTAATTCCTCCTTGATAATTGCACCCTCATTATAACCCAAAATGGTGCTCTGTTTAGTGGGTGGTGATATCTCATACTCAGATAAGACATTTCGGTAATGCTCGAAAAGAACATGAAATAAATATGCGAATTCACTGCGATTAAGTTTAGCCATCATAATTAGATTTTGGTGTGGGCAATACTTGAGAGCTTCCAGAAACATCTTTAATGTCCCAGATCGATTAATTATTTATAACCTTTGTTTTACTGCAGCAGTCTCATTATCATCGTCGACTTATAGCAGACAGATGAAGCCAACTAATATACATTTTTCCTAAATATGATGCCTCGCATGTCTCCAACCCGATTCAATCGTATACCTGAAATGACCGTACTATTTGATAATTTGTTGATGTATTACAACTATTTATATTAAAGACGTAAAAAAAGGGGCATATGCCCCTTCGAATCATAAATTTTACGTGACGTATGCCTATTTTTTGGGATCTGGTGTCAATCGCAAATAAGGCTTGATTGTCTTAAATCCTTTAGGAAATTGTTGCCTAGCATCCTCATCCGAGACCGAAGGAAGAATAACCACATCCTCACCGTGCTTCCAATCCGCCGGAGTCGCCACCTTCTCATAGGCAGTAAGTTGTAGCGAATCGATCACGCGCAATATTTCCATAAAATTTCTTCCAGTAGAAGGTGGATAAGTGATGGTTGTCTTCACTTTTTTATCGGGTCCGATGATGAATACTGAACGTACTGTAGACTTTTCGGTGATGCCCGGGTGAATCATATCGTACAATTCGGCTACTTTCTTGTCTTCGTCGGCTATGATCGGAAAATTCATCGTGACGTGCTGGGTCTCTTCAATATCCTTGATCCACTCGTGGTGTGAATCAACCGGATCCACGCTAACGGCCAGGGCCTTAACATTACGTTTCTGAAATTCGCCCTGCAAGGCCGCTGTGCGCCCCAGCTCTGTGGTACATACGGGTGTAAAGTCAGCAGGATGGGAAAAAAGCAATCCCCAGCTATCACCTAGCCACTCGTGAAAATTAATGGTGCCCTCGGTTGTAACTGCAGTAAAGTCGGGGGCGGTGTCTCCTAGTCTGATTGTCATCTTTAGTTATTTTTTTGGTTCCATTAGTAAATATACACAATCGAGAAACTAAAATCCAGCCGCAATGTTCTAAAACATATGAGGATTTTACTAATTGGAGCCACGGGCACCATCGGAAGAAAAGTTGCCAAACATCTTTCACCTTCGCATGAAGTGATAGAAGTGGGAAAAACAAGTGGGAGCATTCAGGTTGATATCAGCGACGTAAATAGCATTAGGAAAATGTTTGAAAAGGCGGGGATGGTCGATGCGATTGTCAATATCAGTGGGGAAGCCAAGTGGGCAAACTTTGCTGATCTTTCTGAGGCCGACTATTACATTGGTATTAAAAGTAAATTAATGGGGCAGGTTAATCTTGTACGTCTGGGGCAGGAATACCTGTCACCCGGAGGGTCCTTTACGTTGACAACAGGTATCCTGGCTGACCGCCCGGTGCTAATGACGGCTAGTGCAGCCATGGTCAATGGTGCCATCCATAGTTTTGCCCAGGCAGTAGCTCTCGAATTAAGAAATGGCCATCGTATCAATGTGGTATCATCGGGCCTGGTCGAAGATTCGGTTGGAAAATATGGCCCGTATTTTCCGGGACATACACCCATTACCATGGACCGGGTTGTGGCAGCCTATGCCCGGTCTATAGAAGGTCAAGAACATGGTCAGATTATGAGGTTATATGATTAGTAGTGATTCGGTAGTTACCTCATTTACTTTTTTGTTAGTATTGAAACCATCAGCTCGTTTGTCCTTTTTGCTTGATCAAAAAGAACGAAAACCCGCCCGATCCGACGATCAGTCGGGCGGGAATCAAGACTGTGAATCATTAGCAACATTCCATTCGGCTTGCCTAACTCAGCGATCAGAGCCGTTCACTCTTTTGGCTTCTCTGGTGTTTTCTTAAACGGTAGTGTGCCCCTCACTTCGCTGATCGCTCTCCGCTCGGCCTGCCTTTGGACTGTAATGCGAATGATTCAAGGTCGTCCATGTCAAACCAATAACGAGATTTCAAGAACAGATTAATGCGGTGAGGTGCAACTATTTCATCACTTAACAAAAAACGTGTCGAAGCCTTAACCAAACTATTGAATCGTATATTGAGATCTCCAAGACCGTCCTTTTTTGTGGACATTCTGGAAATTATATATTTGTTCGTCGATTAAAACATGTTTCATGGATCTGAATCTTGCAGAAAAAGTATTTATAGTAACTGGCGGATCGAAAGGCATTGGTGAAGCCATCAGCCGGGCCATTATTGATGAGGGCGGCTTTGTCATGATTGCTTCCCGTTCGGAGCAAGAGACGCGTGACTTGGTCGCCGAGTTCAATCGTGATCGCATAAAAAGCCATTGCTTGATTGGTGACTTACAGGATACTTTACTTTGCAAAAAAGTGATTGATGAGACCATCAAACATTTTGGTAAAATTGATGGTCTCATCAATAACGCTGGATTAAATGACGGTGCCAGCCTCGAAGCAGGTCCCGTTGCATTTAGAAATTCTCTGAACGTAAATTTGCATCATTATTACGATCTGGTGCACTATGCCCTACCCTATCTCAAAAAGTCAAAGGGTTCCATCATTAATATCAGCTCCAAAGTTGCCCTCACTGGGCAGGGAGGCACCTCCGGCTATGCCGCCGCCAAAGGGGCTCAACTTGGCCTCACCCGGGAATGGGCAGCCGATCTTCTACCCTACTCTATCCGGGTGAATGCCATTTTACCGGCAGAAGTAATGACACCCCTCTATCGCAAATGGCTGGATACCTTCGATAATCCGGAAGAAAAAGAGGCCACCATAATCTCTAAAATTCCCTTTGAAAAACGAATGACGACCAGCGATGAAATTGCCGCCATGGCCGTTTTCTTGCTTTCCGATAAATCCGGGCACACCACAGGACAGTTTATGATCCCGGACGGTGGTTATGTACACTTGGATCGGTCGTTGACCTAAAAGAGGACGAGTTTTTCGAGTGACGAATCTCGAATGACGAATGACGAATGAAGGGCTTCTGGCCTGGAACTAGTCTCATCGGTTTAATCGAAGCCTAACAAAAAAAATCAAAGTAGCATATTGGGATACAAAATAGTCGACTCCTGATCCAATTTCCACTCCCAGGCTCGCGTTATAATTTCAGCTAAGCTATAGAGACCTTCTGCTTGACAGCTTAATCGACATTTCTCCTAACTAGTTTTCGCGATTCTACATTAAAAGCCAATGATCTTCATGCGACTAGTTACTGGAATTATCTTATCAATCATCACTTTAGCAATTCAGGCTCAACAATCGTTGCCGCTATTTCAAATATCAGATATGCAATACCAGGGAGCTTTCCGGCTCCCGGCTGCTGATTATGGCAACTCTGATCTCAATTATTCCGAGGGCCCGATCGAATATAATCCGAAAAATCATAGCCTATTTATCGTGGGCCATGATCATCAACAATCCATTGCCGAATTCAGTATTCCTGCCTTGGTAACCGGAACC
The DNA here is from genome assembly GCA_013001805.1 of Saprospiraceae bacterium. Classification (GTDB taxonomy): domain Bacteria; phylum Bacteroidota; class Bacteroidia; order Chitinophagales; family Saprospiraceae; genus JABDMH01. Next base: position 5,524 of record JABDLW010000621.1, read on the forward strand.
CTGGAGCAATTAAATATGGGAACCAATCTTCAGCCATTTACCAGTCATTTGAGTGCCGTAGCATGCGGCAACACCCAAAATATCAACCAGATTGCCGGGCTAAAATTAATCGGTGGTCAACTCTGGGTAAATGCCTATGAATATTATGACGCCGATGGAAATGTGACCAACACCACCCTGGTCATCGATAATCCTGCAGCATTGGGAACTTCTGATGTTCTCGGATATTTCAATTATGAGGGGGGAGCCGGTCACACGGCCGGCTGGATCACGGAAGTACCACCAGTGTGGCAAACACTTTTGGGAGGAAGTCACCTCACCGGAATGTCAAGCGGTATCCCTATTATCTCCCGGTGTAGTGTCGGACCATCGGCCTTTTCTTTCAATCCCGGACAAATGCCCTTAGATTGCAGTAGTCCTCAAATACCAACGACACAATTGCTTGACTTTAGTCTGGCTAATCCATTACACGATGATCTGGACAACAGCTCCGGCCAAAATGATATCTGGACCCACCTTTCCAGAGCAACCTATGGCCTCATTGTGCCGGGCACCCGTACCTATCTTACGGTCGGATATTCTGGGGGTCACCTAAGTGGTGTATGCTACAAATGCACGCAAAGTGATGACAACCTCTGTGGCGGATACTGTGCACCGCAAGCCGATGACTACGAACAATACTACTGGTTGTGGGATCTTAATGATCTGCTGGCGGTTAAGAACGGTCAGAAGCAAGCACATGAAGTGACTCCATATGATTACGGTGCACTTAATACACCGATTGGAAGTCCGGCAAAAGAAATAGGAGGCGGTGCTTTTGATCCGTCCAGTGGCATGTTGTATCTGACATTGCAACGAGCCGACACGGCTCAGGGGACTTATGCCAATCCTCCGGTGGTCATTGCTTATCAAATCAGTTCGCCTATTTGTCAGTCCTGTTGTGTCAACCAGGTATTTCTTTCAACCAGCGACGTTTTTTCGGGAATGCGCGTTTATTCGCAAGATTATTTACAGTCCAATGCGGTTATCGATGCATTGACAAATTTGCAATGGAAATTTTCGGAATACGTGGAAATGATTCATCCATTTGAAATTAACCTGGGATCTGATCTGACAATTGAGATGGAAGAGTGCTCCGTACAGTAAAGTTGGCTTCAACCAATTAAAGAGTAGTTGGGAACTGTAATTGGGCCATTTGTTTTAATGGCTAATAGCTGCAAAAATCATCTTCTATCTGCTGCATTTTATAAATGCTCCGAATTAAAAAATGGCTACTTTCTCAAGGTATTCCAATATAGTTCCAATTGCCCTCGAAAGTCAGTTGGAAGCGGTTGATTTTTCTTTCGTGCATTATTTATCGCTATCGTGTGATTCTTTTCAGCGGGAACAAAATACACTTCCTTCCCTTTCTCGCTGGCTACGATTAGTTCGTCCCGGCTTACTGCGCCACCTCCAATTGCGTGAATGACATCGCTGACTTCAACCATTACTGCTGATGTAAGACTGAGTTTCTTGGTTTGATTCTTTTTTGAAGTGGATTCGATAAATCCGCCCCAGGTTGCATCCTGCATAAATAATACATAGTCAACATGATCGGATATTTCAGCCTGGTATTTTTTTGCTTGTGTTGAAACAATACCTGTCGTAATAAATCCCATGTTTTTGGCCGTTGGATATACCATTCCAATTCCATCTTTGGTCGCACCGGCGTTGACAATAAAATTTGATGGAGAATAATTGTCCAGGATTGATCTGATCAAGTCTTCGACCCTTTCCCTGTGTTCGTATCCAGAACCGGAAAAACCCATAAAAGTGATTACCTTACGAGCTCCAATTTTATCTCTGATAAAGTTCAGTGCGGTATGTACCCTTCTAAATGTCCGGCGACGCTCCTTCACTTACTTTGGCATTTGTTGCATCAATATTAGCATTATAGCAGATACCTGCCAAAGAAATAATGTGGACAGCCACAAATTCCAACAATTTCATTGCCTCTGAAAAAAAATGGTGTGTACTTCGTTATTGTCATTCAGAAATTCAATTTCCAGTTGCCGATCGATGTGCTGCATGATGACTGGATCATTTCCTGCCAGACCCAGTAGATAGGCTCCACATGCCCAGACTCCATACGATGTGGACCAAATACGTTTAATACTTATAAATATATCCTGTATTAACTCATCGTAGTCCCTTCCAGAATTGGTGCTGATCGCCTGGGTAAGGGTGTGGAGTCCATCCGAAAAGCTCTGCCATTGAGAACCAATTATGGAATTTTTCTCAACGATATCGCCAACAGTACCTACCGGTCCCTTGTGAAGCATATAGCGGCCTTCAAAGTCAGCGGCATCCACTTGATTAAGTTCCAGAAGAATCCCACGGGTTTTGCCCACAAACTCAGTCACCTTTGTTGAGTTAAATAAGCTCGGGAAAAACTCATTTTCATTTCTTCCCAGAAATGCCTCCCAAACAGGAGTGTAAATTCTTTTTCTTACTCCAATGTTACTTCTACCGTCAATAGCGTCTACATAAGGAAGAACCTTGGCCATAGCAGCAGCAATCTGTTTCATTTGTTGTCTCGGAAATTTTTCAATAATAGTTTGAATCCGCAGCCTTAACTTCTGAAATGCTTTCGGTGAAACATTAAGGCTGAAACGAAAATTGATCTGCCTGTTTCGCTTCTTTTTATCTAAATCCTCAAATAGTTGTCGCCAAAGCTCATTACCTATCTCATCTATCTTCTCTTCCGGAATGATATCCCAGCATGCCGCCCTGTCCACCAGACCGAAAAGCTTACTCTTCTCAGACTTCCGAAATCTTCCTTCATTATGTTCATAGATCATTTGAAATCCAAAATCGAATTCACTCACCCTGGGTTCAATTTCTCGCGAAAATTGAGTCATTTCTGCGTCCAGAAGTCCCCACCACCGATCGGCTGCCCCCATAAACCCCTTACCCTCGTAACCACCTTTCCCCTGGTATGATACTTTCTTATGTCGATCTGACCGGTGGGTGATTTTTCGTTCTATTTCCTGAAAGTCAGAACCACCGCTCTTGAATTTTCCGATTCCGAGACTGATACCCCATCTTCTGGTCCTCATGAAATTGTCTTCGCGCCAATATTGGAGGATATGGAGGTCTTTCTTGCTAATTGTTGCAGTGGCGGCAAGTAGCGTATCGGTTCGAAACAATATCAGATCTTTATGGAATTCTTCAATCACCGATGAAGTAACGGTAGCCCGAAGCACCTCCTCACTACTATGGTAGCGACTGTATTCATACCGGATACCCGCCATCAGTTTTGCCTGGATACCGGTTTGAATGGCTTTGCCTACATCGGACTTCAGGGTGGTTAGTTTCTTGGCCAGGCCCTGTAGCTGAGATGCACCTTTTTCCACTTTCAGTTTTTTTGATAAAAGCTCGATGACCTCCCTTTCTCCAGGTTTTAGATCAAGAGTGTCAAGCAATTTTCCCCCTTCTGCAAACTGATTAATTTTCTGAGTCAACGCCTTCAGTTCTTTATCATTTTTGATCCTTTTCTGACTAATCGTAAGAAGAAGGTCATCCCATTTACTATTAATTGCTTTACTTACTTTTTTCGGATCCCGAAATCCCACCGATACATCGAAACCAAGA
>JABDLW010000637.1 GCA_013001805.1 Saprospiraceae bacterium
AAGCTTTAAATAATTTTGATTGAGAACGGTAAAATCATTCTTTTAGTCGGCAAAATCGAAGCAAATTTGGGAAAATAAAGCCAACGAAATAATGACTTAGGAATCTGCTACTTTATTTCAATAAATTTAATTTCAGCATTCAGGAAAATGAATACCGAACTGCCAATAATGCAACTCTGATGGGATAGAATAGCTATTATGGTCGCTGACCAAGCTAACCATGCATATGTGAAGAAATCGCGATTGTATTTCGTCTGATAAAGAAAATGTGCACCATGCTGAAGACCGGAAAAAAATACCTGAAGCGGACATTTTTAGGGCTAATGCTATTGATTGCCGGATACTTAATAATTGCTGTTGTTTTATCCGTGATGAGTACCAGGCCTAAGGAACTACCATGTCAAAAAGACAAAGAAGTATTTATTACGACCAATGGAGTTCACCTGGATATCATAGTGCCCAAAGATTTCCTGGATATAAAGATTCAACGTGATTTACAGATCGATGCGGAAGTAGCGTATGTATCATTTGGATGGGGAGACAAGGGATTTTATTTGGAGACACCCACCTGGCATGATTTGAAGCTCAGAACAGCAATCAAAGCACTTTTTCTAAGAAGTGAAACAGTCATGCACGTTACAAATTATACCACAAAGTATGATCATTGGCTAGTCCAGCGAGTGTGTGAATCACAACTAGAATTATTGATCGAATATCTAACACATTCCTTTACCAGAGATGGTGAGGGTGAAGTAATCGAAATAGTGGATTCAGGCTATACAAACCACGATACATTTTATGAAGCCACAGGTAATTACAATGGCATTTACACCTGTAATGAATGGGTAAATGAAGGATTAAAGAAAGCCAAAATAAAAACATCGATTTGGTCTCCTTTTGATTTTGGGGTGCTATACCAGGTAAAAAAGCAGTAGGCATTGCTATGATGAATATGAAACCAATAATTTGGCGGTAATGAATGATGTGATGCTAAAATACGGTCAGTGGTGAGTTTCTTAAACAAGACTGACCATGCTGTGCAAGCAAGGCAATCGGAAGCATTTTCGACTGATTGGCTTTAAATGAATACCACCTCGCCGACATTTTTAAGGATTATCATTATCTTTCCTTTGCAAAGAAAATAAAAATGAAAGCAAATACCTTCAACTGCAATATCCGCTCCCTGTTTTCAATTATGGCCATTGCTAGCGTAATGGCATTTCCGGTTCAAGCTCAGGATGCACCTTTGTTAGATGAAAATGGCAATCCTGCGGGCTTCCAGACGCTGGAACTCGGTGCACAAGCCCCGGACTTTGACCTTCCCGGTATTGATGGGCGGAATTACACCCTTGCGGACTTCGACGACGCTGATGTTTTGATGGTATTATTCACCTCGAATCATTGTCCAACTTCGCACGCGATTGAGAAACGCCTGCAGAAGTTAATTGCGGATTATATTAGTCAAAGTTTTGCCATCGTAGCGATCAATCCCAACCACCCCGACGGCCTCCAGCTTGACGAACTGGGATTTGGAGAATTTAATGACTCATATGAGGACATGAAGCCGTATGCTGATTTGAATGGATGGGAATTCCCCTATATCTACGACGGAGAAACACAACAGACTGCTCGCGCTTACGGTTGTCTTGCGACACCTCATGTATTTCTTTTTGATAAGAAGCGACGCTTGCAGTATGCCGGACGCTTCGACGATTCACGCTATGAACCTGAGCATACGGTGACCTCACATGATGCCCGCAACGCGCTGGAAGACCTCTTCGCTGGACGGGAAGTCACCGTGCCGCGTACCCGGCCCCACGGCTGCTCGACCAAGTGGAGAGAAAAACGGATCAGGATTGCAGCGGCGATGGAATCATGGACAAATCTTCCCGTCAGCATCGAGAAAATAGACACAGATGGAATAGCTGCTTTGAGAGCCAACGCAACCAGCCATTACCGGTTGTTTAATATCTGGGCAACGTGGTGCGTACCGTGTGTGGAAGAATTTCCCGAACTCGTAGCTATCTCACGGCAATTTGATATGCGTGGTTTCGATTTTATCACGATCAGCCTGGATGACCCGAAACAAGAGCCTCAGGCCCTGGCGTTCTTAAAACGGCATGGTGTGGGTCCCACTGACCGGGCGCTGAAGCGTATTCACAAGGACAACCGGAAGACCAATCACTATTTATATTCCGGCACGAGCCAGGATGCCCTTGCGACCGTACTTGATACGGAGTGGCCCGGACCGGTTCCGCACACCGTGTTGGTCGCACCCGGTGGTGATATCGTCTGGCGTCATAATGGAGTCATTGACGGTCAGGAGGCTCGCTCTCAGATCGCTGAAGCCTTGACCCGTTACTGGGAGTTGCCGGCCAAGTAAAACCGGACAGGATCGGTGTCAAGCCTGTTCAATTCGTATTGACATACTAACTACCTGGGACAAATAAATCTGCCACTGGAGTAGTTTGGTAGCACGCGGGTTCTGGCGACGAATAGATTACCGTAGTATCGTGACTGGTTGCCCGATTTATACAAGTAATTGATTGAGTAGCCAGTCATAGATCTTTGGTATTTAAAAACTGGATATGCAATATATCTCTATCAGTCTTTATCGAAAAATGATCGATCATGCCATAAATGAAGGTATGACGTTGGATGATTTTAACTATCTCCCCATACCGGTGGCAGCCATGAAAGATCTGCGTGCAGTACCGGCGGAGCATTTCTTTGAATTGCACGAACGATTAGATGAAGCGCTGGGTCCGGGTTTTTCAGCCAGAATAGGCCAACATATGAGAATGGATGATTATGGAGTTTTAGGACTCTCCTGGAAAACCTGTGCGAAGGCTGGGGAAATATTCGAACGTTCCGAAAGATATTTTCATCTCTTGTCTAATACTTATGTTTTTAAGGTAGAAAAAGAAGGGGATTTATCGAATATCTACCTTTTTCGAGACGCTCACCGGAGGGGAGTAGCATTATCCAATGAGGCTACTTTTTCGGCAACCGTCGTGGTTTTGCAAGCAATGACCGGGACCGATATGTCGCCGGTTGCTGTTTCCTTTCAGCACGAGCCTCCCGAGGATCTCACCAGCTATGATGATGCCTTTAAATGTCCCATCCACTTTAATCAACCGCATAATTGTCTCACCTACCTAACGGCTGATCTAAACACCCGGACGGCCAAAGCGGATATTAGTATCAATAAATTTTTGTTGGAAAGAGTCGAAGAAGAAACGAAGGGTATCATGGTAAGTTCTGTAAGAATAGCTTCGGATGTTGAATCGCTCATTAAAGATGCACTGCCCAGCGGTATTCCGGGTATTGGCCAGATAAGTGAGTATATGGGGATGAGTAGTCGTACCCTTTCCCGAAGATTAACTGAGAACGGAATTACTTTCCGCGATCTGGTAAAGAGTACCCAGGAAAAAATTTCAAAAGATTTATTGCAAAACTCTTCCCATACCATTAGTGAGATTGCTTTTCAAACCGGATTCTCCGAGCAAAGTGCCTTCAGCCGGGCGTTTAAGAAATGGACTGGTCAGTCTCCAGTTGAATACCGTAAGACTTCTTAAATAAGCATTTGGCCGAAAGTGTCACGACAATGGCATATAGGGTCAAGTTTTATCCACTTTTTACCGGCAATTTTGCTTTTGTAATCAAAAAACAGAAGTAAAATGAAAACAGCATTGACTTTTCTATCACTCCGCAGGGCTCTATTGTGTGTGTGGAATATTCCGGAGCTTTATTTGCTCACCGAATTAATTTAATTCAAATGAATTTTTTAACTATGGAAATCTCAATCAAGTCAACAAGCTTACTCATAGCAGTTGTTTTAACCGGTCTTTCCGCCGGTCTGTTTTATGCTTGGCAAGTTTCGGTCATTCCCGGAACAAGAAAGGTGACCGATTTAACTTACCTGCAAACCATGCAATCGATCAACCGGGCCATCCTGAATCCGGCCTTCTTTCTGATATTTTTCGGATGTCTCATTTTACTGATCATTAACACTATTCAACAACTTAATACGGGTATTATATTTTGGTTATTGCTCAGCGCTACCCTAATTTATCTCATAGGAACATTTGGCGTCACCGTTTTTGGGAATGTACCGCTCAATAATACTTTAGAAGCAATGGATCTCACCCGTCTAGGTGAGGATAAAGCAATGGAATTCCGGCAAGTTTACGAGCAGAAATGGAATCGATTTCATCTGATCAGAACGGTCTTTTCTGTGATTTCTTTTCTGTTCTCTGTTTTGGCAATCTTAAGCTATTCAGGTCAATAATTAGAGGTCGACAGGATAATTTTTTAAACAATAAAATAAATTAAATGAAAAGCAATGTATTAGTAATTGGCGGCACGGGTAAGACCGGCCATAAAGTAGTTAAAAGATTAAAAGCAGCGGGCCAGCATGTGAGAATAGGTAGCCGTAAAAGTGATCCTGCATTTGACTGGGATAATCCCGATACCTGGCCCAGGGCCCTGGCCGGAATGGACAAGGTATATATTGTCTACTATCCGGACCTGGCTGTTCCCGGGGCATTGGCAGCCATTGAAGGATTCGTCCGGGAAGCTAAGAAGGCAGGGGTGCAAAAAGCTGTTTTACTCTCGGGAAAAGGGGAAAAGGAGGCGGAGCGCTGTGAACAGGTCGTGGCAAATTCTGGATTAGACTATACTTTAGTTCGGGCTTCCTGGTTCAATCAGAATTTTAGCGAAAGCTTTTTTCTTGACCCGGTGCTTGCCGGTCATGTTGCCTTGCCCATGCCGGATGCGAAAATTCCTTTTGTCGATACGGGTGACATTGCCGAGGTAGTTGTCAAAGTACTTTTAGATGATGCTCATAATGGCAAAACCTACGAAATAACCGGCCCCAGATTAATGACCTTTAAGGAAGTAGTCGAGGAAATTGCCACGGGTTCTGGAAGAAATCTCAATTATCAGGCAGTTTCACGAGACGAATACAACTCAATGATGCGAGCGGTGGGTCTGCCGGAAGACTACATCTGGCTGTTCGACTACTTATTCCGGGAAGTATTGGGTAATCAAAAAAACCAGGTAGTTACTAACGATGTCGAGAAGGTGCTCGGTAGAAAAGCTACAGACTTCAGCGAATTTGTAAAGCGAACTGCCAGAACTGGCGTATGGAACCAAAATTTACCCCTGGCCATATAGCGGGTAATTGATTGTCATGTCCCAGTTTTTCGATACTGGATTTCTTTACTTCTCGTATCGGGTACATTCAGCTAATGCTAAATACTAAAAATTTGGTTCCTATGTATTCTCCACTATTAGGTACACGTACTATTAAATTATATCCTACCCACTACACATGTGCAAGTACTAAAAATCGGTAACAGTTCGGAACTAGAATTCAGAACGATGTCAAATTTTGGTTATCCCATCTTGGGATCGGCACAAGATTGTTTCAATCATTAAAAAAAATAGAATCATGGAAAACATTCATTTCAGAAGCGTAATCATTTCGGCATTAATTATTTATGCCATTGGAGTCACCGCATTTGTTGCATCTTATCTTATCCCGGTCATGGCAGACGCTGATTTGCAGGCTAATTGGGTGCTGTCTATAGTCTTAGTTCCAGCGGCGGCATTAGGTGCACATATATACTATCGAAAAGGTCACGAAACCAACGGTTTTGTTCTCGGTCTTGCTATGTTTTTGGTTGCCGCGCTATTAGATGCCATTGTTACGGTTCCTGTATTAATGATGCCATATGGGGTCAATCACATCGACTTTTTTACTGATCCGGGATTTTGGCTAATTGCGATAGAGTATATCAGTGTAGTGGCCGCTTACTGGCAAATCGAAAAAGCAGTGCAGCGTACGCAGATGAGAAAAGCCAATTGATCCCAGCTAAGGAATCAGTATAGCTGCCTCCTTAAGGAGAGAAATGTGAGGTGACATCTTCTGTGCATGCAGCATCACAAGAATAAAAGGTAAATTTGGCACTGTAGTCGTTCCTCTTCAATCATAAGGAACTGATATGGCTAAAAATATTAGTGAGAAGGAATCAAGGGCAACTCCTTTTTCGCAGACCTACTTCCACGGGACCAGGGCTGACTTCAAAATTGGCGATTTAATAAAAGTTGGTATCAACTCGAATTTTAGGCAGAAGAAAAAAGCCAAGTATATCTATCTCACTGCGACGCTGGATGCTGCTATCTGGGGAGCTGAACTTGCCAGTTACCGCTGGGATAATGAAGGCGACGCGTACGTGACACTCAGGCTGAAGACAGGAATTGTCAA
>JABDLW010000690.1 GCA_013001805.1 Saprospiraceae bacterium
GAATAACCGGGTCAAGACGTCCATTCTCATGCTCCTGATTTATGGTTTAAATTCTGGTCACTTCACTGCAATTGAGCATTTCTTTTTCTATAAAGCAACGGCTCGTCATTGTTGCGGGCTATTAACAAGTGATATGACTGATCTAGCTCAATGACTACGGCATCACGGACCTCTCCGGGTACCCGAATGCCAGATTTGTATGGTGATACGGCTTCAAATGTTACATCGCCCTGATTTTCCAAAAGCAGGCCACGACTAGCATCGTGTCTACCGACCTGTGGTTTTAAACCGTAAAAATTTCCTCCCAGCCAAATGTCCGGGCTCTGGTCGCCGGTAAAGTCATCGATGGCAATTGCAAAGACTGGTGAAATCTGTGCTTCGACCGGCAGAGCTTGCAATGAAAATTGCGCACTGTCATTTAGGAGGAGAGCTGACTGCAGGTAATGAGCTTCATAATTGAGAGACTGCAGCCGGACTTCCTGATCAAAAAGCGTCTCATAAGTCTGATTGGCATAGTCTTCATATTTTAAGGACTGCTTGCGCAGTGCTGGCAATTGTTTCGTGATATCCATCTTAGTAGCAAATGGATAAGCGATCGCATCGACAGGAGTGTACCAATTAATGATAAATTCTGTTTTTCCGTTGCGGTCAAAATCATTCACATACATGGTTAAAGGGCGATCAACCGAAGCTTTGAATTTCACATTTGTTCCCCAGTTACCCAGTACAAAATCAAGGTCTCCATCACCATCCAGGTCTGATGACTTGATTCTGGTCCACCAACCCTTACTACCAGGTACAATGATGCTGCTGTGAAGCGTTCCAGTTTCATTTCGAAAAATGTGGATATCCATCCAATCACCCACTACAACTAAATCATTGCTTCCATTGGCATCGGTATCTGCCCAGACGGCATCAGTCACCATCCCAATTCCGGCGAGAGAACTTAAAGTAATATCCTCCCATTTACCCTGGTTATTTGCAAACAAGAAACTACGGGGTGGTAATCCATAACTACCGGGGATGGCTCGACCCCCAAGAAATATGTCCTGGTCCCCATCGTGATCTATATCATCGGAGATCAGGCAGGAAAAATTACCCACTACCTGGGGAGCCAGGTGATGACGGGCAGTAAAATCGCCCCTCCCATTGTTTTGATAGTAGCGAATGCGAAAAAGATCTCTACCTCTTTGATACTCATTACCACCGGAGGCCAATATCAGGTCAAGATCGCCATCCCTGTCAAAATCAATTAAAACACCACACGTACTCTCAAAAGCCCTATCCGTTTCAAATGCGGCTACAGGTTTGTGACTTAATTTGCCGGCTTGTTGAACCAGGAGCTTATCAGGATTCCCATGGGCGCCAAGAATGATTATATCGTCAGCATCATCAGCATTCACATCTCCTTTAATGATTCTCGGTCCCTCAGTCGACAGCATTCTCAACAGAAGGACCTCGTGATCAAAATCATTATAGCGATTTTCTACGTGCCGGATATTTCCCTGCAAGGCATCCTCACTTACATCTTCAAAAAAGGTTTCCGACACCAATTCATTCTGTGCGGCTATGTCCTTGGCTTCCCTGTAATCAACGGTGATGGTTTGATCGGCTTTGACGTCCTTTAATGTCTGAGTTTTTTTATCCGGCCAGGTAACCTGTAGTTGATCTACCCGTTCACTATCTCCAAGTCCAAAAATCAGGTACGGTTCTATGCAACTTTGAAAGCCCCGGCTACTGAAATTCTGTTGTACCTGGATGTCCGATCCCACTGTCAACCTGACTGTGGCACCGATTCCAAAAGGGTTATTTTCAGATCCCTGAAACTTTAATTTTAGAAAATGATGTTGTGTTTTTTCTGCCTGGTTATTGTAAATAAAAGCGGGAGAGTTTACGTTGTTCATGACCAGATCGAGATCGCCATCATTGTCGAGATCACCGTAGGCGGCTCCATTACTAAAAGAGGGCTGTCCCAGACCCAGTATATCAGCTTCATTTGTAAATTGTAACGAGCCCTTATTGGCAAAAGCAAAGTTTTTCAAAGGACTGGAAGGCATCTGTGCAATTAAAGAAGGGTAGTCGACTACTTGATTCTGAGCAATCTTTCTAAAGACATCATTGTTGTCCAGATAATCGCGAAAATCCATATACATGAGATCCTTCTGGAGTCCATTGCTGATAAACAGGTCTTTTTTGCCATCGTTTTCAAAATCGAAGAACAACGCTCCCCAACTCCAATCCGTAGCCCCCACACCCGAAAGCATGGCGATTTCCTGGAAATTGCCCCTGCCATCGTTAAGATGCAGACAGTTTTGTGCCATCTGATAGTGGTAATTAGCCCTGTATTTGAGATCTTCGAGATGGTACGGGTCAAAAGCAGACATGGCTTTTAGGCGATAATTGTCTGCTGCTAACATATCGGTAGAAATAATTTCCGGATGACCATCATTATTAATATCGGCAATATCGCCTCCCATGCTGGAAATCGAACAGAAATCTATTCGCTCGATTAGTTCTTCAGAAAACGTGCCATCCCCTTGATTAATATACAAGTAATCTCTTTCCCAAAAATCATTACTTACATAAATATCCGGATAGTGGTCATGATTTAAATCAGCAATGGAAGCACCCAGACCAAAACCGATCACACTACTATATATTCCCGCTTCCTCCGTTACATCTTTAAAGGTAGCCCCATCATTTCGATATAATTTATCACCACCCAGAGAATCCGGTGTTTCGCGCATACTCCGATAGAGCTCAATTTTACTGGGGTCTTTAAAACTGTTATTGAGTAAATAACAATCCAGATCACCATCGAGATCGTAATCAAAAAAAACGGCTTGGGTGGAATAGCCTCCATTATTCAGGCCATACTTAGCTGCCATTTCGGTGAAAGTCAAGTCTCCGTTATTTATAAATAATTCATTTTCTTTATTATCTCCAGAGATATCTCCGGAATTACTCACATATATATCCAGCCTCCCGTCGGCATTAATATCGACCATGGCGACACCCGTAGACCATGCCCGCGTACCGCTAACCCCGGCGGTCTCGGTTATGTCTTCAAACTGGAAGTCCCCTTTATTCAAATAGAGCCGGTTTGAACCCATGTTGGCAGTAAAATACAGATCACTGAGCCCATCATTATTAATATCACCGATGGCTACACCACCGCCATTGTAAAAATTACGATAAGTGAGAACATTAAAATCCAACTGGTCATGCACGTCATTGGAAAATGCAACACCGGTATGTGTCGAGTCCAGCAGTTGAAAGAAGGTATGCGTAGATTTCGTGGCCGGTCCGGAAAGCTTATTCCCGGGTTGATAGCAGCCACCAATTAATATGAAACCTAACCAAGCCAGGACTCGGGAAACACACATGTCAGGTCTGAATAAATGCATATTTAAACCGAAGTTAATTATAAATCTAATTTTCAAGGAAAATTCCATTTTGAGCACTACCTAAATATTCACCCCAGGAAACGGGTTTTCGTATGCGAACTGGAGTGCTAACTCGCTTCACCGACATGCCTAAAAATCTTTGAAAATTATTGGGATTATAATATTGGCAATAAATGATATCCAGATATTTATCGTTATCAAGATCCCCAATCCAGGGGGTTGAAAAAACATTCTTAAATCCCGGAGTCTGATCAATAATTTGGGTAGTATTGGTGATGACATTGATTGCGACCAATTTATTCTCCATACTGGGAGGAGATAAGGTGTCTTCGGTTATTCTAATGTCGCAGTCGTAGTCATTGATGGAAACAATGATTTCATCCGGTCCTTTATTATCTAAATTATAGATCACCGGTGATGATACAACAAAACAACCGATCGAATCCCTATATATTATATCACCGTTGGCCCCATCGAAAACTACTTGAATTGCATGGGAATAATTGGGCCATATTCCCTTATCCAAGACAGCTACGATATCAGGCGTACGGTCACCGGTGAATTGACCCACCGCACATCCATTGCTTGATTCCACTCCAACAAATGTGCGTTGCCACAGTAAGTTGAGACTGGCACCATCGATGGCTGAGACCGTTCCCGTGTGAGAAATCGTCACAATATCTAGAATCTTGTCC
>JABDLW010000704.1 GCA_013001805.1 Saprospiraceae bacterium
GTCATAGGTAGCGGAGCCGAGGGGCCCATGTTCTAATTGTTGATTTATTCTTCAGTACAAGTACTACCGTTCCTAATAACCCGAGCAAATCTCAAAACCAACACCGGGTGGAGACAATTTTTTCACACCAAGAAGCTCACTAAAAAAAGAAAGGGGTAAATAATTCTACCCCTAACCCTCACAGCCCTTTCTAATATCTAACCACTCGATAATATCCCCGTCCCAGTGGAACTAAAGCATATCTCCAATAGCGGGGACGATAATAATTATAGTATGCATAATTTCCGAACCGGTACCTGTTTTTGAAAGCATAAAGATCATGATCAAACTTCCAGTATCCTTCCCTCCACAACCAGGATTGCTCTTTTTTCTTCCATTTCCATCTTCCTGAGACCCAGGTATGATATTCGCTGGGTTGGGCTGATTTAACTTCTTCAATTTTTTCCGGACGAGGTGGTTTTTCATTGGCTACATTTGCCATCGAAATCAAACTTCCTCCTAAAATAAGTATGACCACCATCATAACCTCCATTAATCGCTTTTTCATGGCTTTTAAATTTGAGTGAACAATGGTCAATTTCTATTCATTAACTATTCTTTTTTTTGTGGTTAACTTTCACGTCTTTGTATTTGTTGCAGAATTATCCCGGCATGGGATGGTTTTAGCAAATGTTTAATTAAAAACCGATTAATTGTTACCGGAATTAACAATTCATTTATAAAAGGATATTTGTTTGTAAAATGCTCTTTTAAAGAGGAAGAAAAAATGGCCAATGAAGCCAGAGGAAATATGCTGGAGTACGACCCGATAGAAGTTTCTGAGGCAACCCGGAAACTTCTAAACAACATCAGGTTTAAAACAACCGGTTTCATAGCACATCCTGGTGATCAAAAGAATTTTATACTTTGCACCTAAATCTGTGCAACATGTATAAGTTATTACTGACACTAGTGATGATTCTTCCCGGTTACCTTATAGGTTCGGCACAAGAATCAATTTATACACTGACGGAGGATGGAGCCTGGTGTTGGTTTTCCGACCCTCGCGCCATCTATGTCTCCAACAATACGGTAGTCACCGGATGGGTCAAAAAAGATGGGTCGGTGGAAGCGGCTTCTTTAAACCTTGCGAACCGGGAAAGTAAAATGAAAATCCTCTATCCCCAACTGGAGATCGACGATCATGACAATCCTGCATTCAGCGTCACACCAGACAATAAGATCCTGGCCATGTATGCCTGGCACGGAGGCAAGAAGGGAGTTATTTATCAAAAAACCTCTCAGGACCATGACATATCCACTTTTTCTGAACCCACAGTTATTCGTCCCGGAGTCGATGAATTATTAAGTGATTTTCCCCGTGAGACATTTACCTACGCCAACCCCTATTTATTGCGGGATGAGAATGAGACCCTGTACTGCTTTGGCCGCTGGATCGGCTATAAGCCTAATATGATTAAATCTACAGATGGTGGAGTGACCTGGCACGATCCCAAAGTGATCATAAGTGCCAGTCCATTTGAGGCAAACAATCGACCCTATGTAAAATACGCATCGGATGGAAAATCAAGAATTCATTTGGTATTTACTGATGGCCACCCCCAGGTAGAACCGTTAAATGGAGTATACCATTGCTACTACGAAGCCGGAGCCTTTTGGAAATCAGATGGAACCAGGATCTGCCGTGTCGATGAATTGCCATTTGAGCCCCAGGAGGCAACACCGGTTTACCAAGCTAACGAGGCTTCAGGGCGGGCCTGGCTAGCCGATGTGGCCATAGATCAGAGTGGGAGTCCGTACATACTTTATACCCGCCATCCGGAACCCACTGACCATAGATATCATTATTCGGTATTTGATGAAAAAGTAAAGAAATGGATCGATAGAGAAATCTGTAAGGCAGGAAAATGGTTTCCACAAACACCTCCGGGCACCCAGGAAAGAGAGTCATACTATCATGGAAATATGACTTTTGACCCTTCTGCACCCAATGTCATTTACCTTAGTCGACAGATCGGTGGTCGGTTTGAAATCGAGAAAAGAACCACAGAGGACAAAGGTAAGACCTGGCAGATCTATCCCATTACCACTAATTCAACCTATGATCAGGTACGTCCCTATGTACCTAGAGATCGTCCGGAAAAGGCTGACCCTGTCGTGCTGTGGATGGAAAATAAACGTTACGTGCATTGGACGGATTACAATACTAATATTAAGTACTGGATTGACGAATAAAGCAGTCATATTAAATGGCAGTTTTACTGCCACACCATCCTTCCAAATCCTGTCAATTTTTCAGAATAAAACTGAAAACTTGTCACTCACCCGGACAACTTTTCCAGCACATCTGACAAATTTTCCCTAATTACCCAATGGCACATAAATTGCACTAAGGCTAATAGACTCAGAAGGAGTCAATCGAACAACCCACATTATGCATGAGAAAAGATTATGCATAATATGATTGAGAATCCATGTTGGGCATGATTCTTTCCCGGTGGTTGCATATCGATAAAGACGCGGTATCCTGCCGGCTGAAAGTATGGCCCGAAATGATTTTTCAATCTCTGGGTGTAGACGACTTCTGTTGTCGCTAATGCACCGTGAAAAGTGTAAGCATTACGTAATGTTTTTCGATTTTTTGCTTTTTGTAAAATATTGTTTAACCCTTTAAATTTGCTAATTATGACACTGATTAGAAGTAATGCGTTTTTCCCTCAGTTCTTCGATGATTTCTTTACCAGGGATTTATCCAATTGGAGATATCCAAACAATTACTCCAAGGCGACTACCATGCCTTCGGTAAATATTGTGGAATCTCCGGAAAACTTCATGGTTGAAATGGCTGTTCCTGGAATGAGGAAAGAAGATTTTCAAGTGGAATTAAATGACGATATCCTGAGAATCTGGAGTGAAAAAAGTGATGAAAACGCGGTAGAGCAAGACAATGCCTTCCTCCGCAAAGAGTTTAGCTATCGGGCTTTCGAACGAACATTCACCTTGCCTAAGAGTGTAGTTGACCAATCAAAGATCGAAGCTAAATATCAAGACGGGATTTTAAGGCTTATGATTCCCAAGAGAGAAGAAGCAAAGGCATTGCCACCACGAAAAATCGCAATCAAGTAACTCAATAATCTTTCAAAAGTAAAGTTATGCGATGAGCCGCAATTTCCTAAAGATTGCGGCTCTACGCTTGTGGCATGAAATCTAAACCTGCCAGTTTCACAGTTTTAACTTGGCTTTTGGCATACAACTTGATTTATAATTCTTTATCCGCATGCCGAATGGGGCAACTTATTTTGAAAACCTTTAATTACTATCGCTATGAAGCAGGTTATGATCGAGATTATTGAACGTACACCGGAAGTAGTAAAAGTAAAAATGCCCTTTACTCCGGTACCGATCGAAATGAATCATAATTTTTTTCAGAAGAGATGGGATCAGGGATATTTCAAATTGCCTGACCATCAAAAGAATGTCTTTCGGGATCAAAAGCAGATTTATGATCGATCGGAAGTAAATCAACAAGTATAGCAAGGTTATAAAATTGATTGGCCAGGAGTTGAGGCCGCCATCTATTGCCGAAGTTTCTAATTTAGTAGCCATTGATAATGGTCTCTCTTCCTGGCTACCTACTTTTTGACCCACTTTAGGCCGTAGAAAGCCATTTTTTTACAGCCCGGGTAACCTCCTTCCAATCGGCCAATTCCTCAATATCGCCGCCGAATGAGATCCGGTATGCAGTAAGCTCTTCAAAATGATTTCCCACTATTTTTACACTCTTTCTCCGGTGGTAAGAAAATGATTTTTCCCTATCTGGCAAATCGATAACGATCCAACCTCGCTTTTTGTGCAGGTTAAAATCAGCCCTCTGAATTCCATAGGATGCAAGTATTGCAACAATGTCTTTATACTCAGATGATAATAGACGCATGCCAGCATTTTTCTTGAGCCATCCGCTGATCTCACGAAGTTAGTTGATTCTGCCCGAATTCTGCCTTGTCAATTGCTTTCACCACATAGTTGCCTGCTTCTACTTATACAATTTTTGCATTGTCCTCCATTCTCAAGTTTCATAGTTAGGGAGCGACCGAGCCGCCATCCATGATGGTAAGAATCGTACGGATGATGAGATCATTAACCTTTGCATGATCCGGACTTTTCATTGTTGCCAAATTTATGGGAGCTATAATCTGAAGTTGTCATAGTTGCAAATAACATTAGGTTTGGCGTTGCCATATGCTTACAACACGCAAGCCTGAGGCATGTCTTGCCCAGGTGGATTTCAGTTTGCATATTATCCGGAAAGCCCACGCGGGCAAGAGATGGCGGCATAATCACTGATGACCACTTTTCAGCAATCAGAGGCAAATTCTCTGCATAATACTTTGGAACGGTCTTTGCTTTCTACCAATTACACAAATTTTTAAGGAGGGGACCGGATACCTTTCGATTGATATTTTCGATCAATCGCAATGGTTACTGGTCTATTCTGGTACAACTTAACAGATTGCAGAAAAACTGTTCGGGTGATATCAAGACAATGGCTGACCGGTGTTCAGACCAATGAGAAACATGGTATCCCGTCTTCAAGAATTACGCTTTATTTAAAGGATGTATCTCCAGAGAAGAGACCTGACTTCTAATAGAAATGGAAGTCGCACTATCGGATCAGAAGGTGCCACCAGCAGTTGAGGATAGACTTTGATGGGCTAGTTAAACCATCTCACTATCCTGGAGAAAAGACAATCCAACAAATTATTTACGCAAAGCGACTGATTAAGAACGATCACAAACTGATAATGAGACCAGAGACCTAGCGATGATGAATAAATCTATAAAAATTGTGTTGGCGGAGGATAGTACGCTATTTGCTGCTCTTCTAAAATTTCGACTGGAGAAAGAAGGATACAAACTCTTTATCGCGTCCGATGGAAAAAAAGCGATTGAGTTAATCACCGAACATCAGCCCGACATCATCTTAACCGATATTATGATGCCATTCCTCAGCGGACTTGAAGTCACCAGCTATGTCCGGCAGACGCTTAAAATGACAGTTCCGGTTATTGTCTTTTCTGCAGCAGGTCAGGAAAAAATGGTTATGGAGGCATTTAACCTGGGAGCAACTGACTTCATGGGCAAACCTTTCAACCCCAATGAACTAATCATTCGCATCAAGAAAGCAACGATATCTATACCAGCACTCAATTAATGACTTCTAACAAATCATCCACATGAATATTACCCTTTGCAACCACAATCCATCGAAAAATAAAGTTTTGTTCTACCGCCACTAAAACCAATGATCGCTGAACCCACATATCAGCTTTTTACCCAGGTGCCGGGTTTTCTCAGGTTGATGATCCTGATTATCATCCTGTTGTCAACTGCGGTTATTTTTCTGATCATTTACCTTCAACTACTGCGCGCCAGATTAAGGACCGACGAAATGGCTTTATCCAAGTTCAAACTTTCGTTTGAAGAAATGATTATCCAGTATCTATTGAGTGGCGATGACCCATCATCCAAAGAAAATGGGAGTAATTCTATCTTCTACAAGCTACTAAAAGCAACATCAAAAAAATTCAGTAGAGAGGTCCTGGTTAAAGCCTTAATCGAGTTGCATCGAAACGTTACTGGTAATTTGTCTGAGAAGGTTCGCAAACTATATGCGAAGTTAGATTTGACCAGATATGCACTGAAGAAACTTAAAAGCTGGCACTGGACTACAGTTATCAAGGGTATCCATGAATTGTCGGAAATGCAAGTTGAGCAAGCGGATGCAAGGATTACTGCTTTGATTAATCATAGGAGACTCGAAGTTCGCTCGGAAGCGCAGCTCTATAAAGCCAGTGTTTTCAATTTCCGCGGGCTTGAATTCTTAAATAATCTACAATCCAGTATGTCGGAATGGCAACAAATCCAACTATTGGAAGGTATCCGGCACGGCGAATCAGAATACGTACCAAACATTTCAGTGTGGCTTCGCTCCCCAAATCGTTCGGTCGTAAGTTTTGCACTTAAACTTGCTGAGATTTATAACCTGGTGGAACTGCAAGATTCTTTATTGCCATTATTAAAACACGAGGACATAAATATCCGCATAAAGACCATTTCCGTGTTGGCTCACCTGGGAATTTATGCATGTAAAGATTTAATCAGAATACATTTCGATCAAAAGAAAATACAGGAACGAATCGCCATAGTAAAAGCAATTGCGCAGCTGGTGGAACCAAATGATCTACCACTCTTACAAAAACTAGCCAAAGCACCGGAATTTGAAATCAGAAGGACTGCCATTTTGGTGCTGAGACAATTCATTCCAGAAACGGAGAATGAGCAGGAAGACCTACTTGAAAGCACGATAGATTCAAAATTAGTAACTATATAACCGAAGTGATTTATTTAATAGAAGAGAAAAATGTAAGCCTATGCACTAACTGAACTCGAAATTAATTGGAACCGACCCCTAGTACTCTGTCAAGCAAAAGATTGCCGTTAATTCTGGGTTCTTTTTGACCTACTCTGCGTTGCAAATACCCGTCCGAATGGACATCCGTCCGGGCGGGGCTCAGCAGAGCTTCGGCTATGCTTGTGTTTTGCGCCCACCGACGATAAATGTCGGGGCATGGCTTGATTAGGCCTTAAATAATCTCAGAATTACTCAACATATTTTACTTGACAAAGTACTAGTGTCTGAGAAGATCTCCAGGTTTATCCGGTAATAATCGTC
>JABDLW010000714.1 GCA_013001805.1 Saprospiraceae bacterium
GTTTGGTACGACGAAGTGAACTTTCTACAGCTGAACAAAAGACAGGTTAGAGAAGTAAGAATGCAGGTGGGTATGCTTTTTCAGGGTTCCGCTCTTTTTGATTCGATGACAGTGGAAGATAACATTCGATTTCCCCTGGATATGTTTACTAATAAAACGCGCAAGGAAAAGGATCAGCGGGTTAACTACTGTCTCGAGCGGGTGAATCTTACAGGGAATAACAAGAAATTTCCTTCAGGAATCAGTGGTGGTATGCAAAAACGAGTGGGTATTGCCAGATCCATTGTACTAAAGCCCAGGTACTTGTTTTGCGATGAGCCCAATAGTGGACTGGATCCAAAAACATCTATTTTAATAGATGAACTGATCGAGAGTATCACCGATGAAAACAATATCACTACCATCATTAATACTCACGATATGAACTCCGTGATGGAGATCGGCGATCGGATTAACTTACTCTATCTGGGTGAGTTGGCTTGGTCAGGAAACAAAGCCCAGGTATTAAGCAGTGAGAATGAAACCCTAAAGAACTTTATTTTTGCCTCTCCTTTCTTACAGAGGTTGCGACAAACAGCTCTCAAAGGGTAATCTACCGGAAATAAAAAAGCCCGTGATTTGACATTTCAAATCCGGGCTATTCGACTAAGGTCTCAAAATAAGAAAACTACATCTTTATCTGAATCTCACTTAAGAGATAGATTCTCAGTTGTTTAAAGTTTAACACTTTTTACCATAAAAAGGTTTACTTATCTTTAACGCAAACATATATAAAAAATTACCAATTAAAGATTTAACAAATATATTGTCTTGATTTGTGTTATCCTAGCGTTTCGTGCCGTCTGATCAAAATTTTATAAACATTCTATGCAAATAACTGTTGAAATCAGCTTTTACCCCCTTAGTGAGCAGTTCGGAAACCATGTTTTGGACTTTTTGAGTGATTTAAGAGGAGAGTCCGATGTGTCTATAATGACAAATCAGATGAGTACTCAGATTACAGGCGACTACGACCAGGTGATGTCTCTGGTGAATGCGGCATTAAAACAAAATTTTCAGAAAGGCTATAAGGCATCAGTCGTCATGAAAATCTTCAATGAGGGGCTTGAATTGAAGTGGCTGGATCTGGCTTGAGATGATCAGGCGATATATGCTGCTTTTGTCCACTGGTTGATTTCATTTGCAAACTGCATATTAATATGGCGAAAATCTTTTATTTGTAAAAAAATCCGCAATTTGCCCGCAAGATGGACCTTATGTATGTATAGAATTGTGATTGCCTCCGTCTTACTTGTGTTTGCCTGTAAGACCCCACCCTTCAACCCTGCCACATTCAGTGAAGATCTCATCACTATTGGAGAGGGGGGAGGCTTCGCCGGCATTGAAACAAGATACTATTTCACTCCGGTGGGAAAGGTCTATCAACAAACCGGAAGGGATAGTTCATTAAAGAAACTACCCGATATAAACCGGGAGTTGGTAAGCCAGGTTCAAACCACTGCAAGTGAAGTGGGATTGCATGATTACACCTACGTTAATCCTGGAAATGTTTACAAATTTATCACCTTGAGAAGTGACGGACGGGAAAACAAAATTGTATGGAGCCATGCAGATGACGGTGTAAAACCTGTCTGTCCTGCCATCTTTGATTTGTTGAAGCAATCGATTAAAAATAACTAATGAATAACAAGATACTTTTTGCACTGGCATTGACATTGCTCACAACGGTGACTTCGCACGGACAGTGGGATCAGAGGAAGAAGAACCGAGGTCCAGCTGAAAGTGCTGGGGTAGAGATTCAACCGATTTCGATGAGTAAATTGACACAATCTCATACCTTCTCTACGCGGTTTAAAGGAAAAATTATCCCGCGAAGTATGCCCGGTAAGGTACTTACCCTTGACAAGGCCGTAAATATCCGGGTGCTACACCGGGATGATCGCGGCAGCATTTGGGTTGAGGGAGAATTAGAGCCCACGAAGGCTCGAGATCTCAGTCGCAGCGAACAGAGAAATCTGTTTATGTCGCATTCACTGACCCATCTTGGAAAGCATCAACCTTTTCAATTACAGGAGCGATCTTCTAATAGTGAAAAAGGAGTAGAGCATTTTAAATACCAACAGACGTATCTGGGATATCCCGTATATAGTAACGAGGTGACGCTGCATGTAAAAGGTGGTCACCATGTGCTGTTAGGTTTTTTGCAAGAAGCACTAATACCCGAAACTGCGATTCATTCGATTGACCAAAATGCAGCTGATCAAATAATTATTCATGATTTGGTTGCCAGAGGCGTGCGAATATTTTCCGGAGAGAAAAAGAAAGATGTCAAATTGCTTCTCGAAGACGATAGCAAACAACTAGTGTGGTATAAGAATAATGGAAAATTTATACTAGCCTGGCATATACAATACCATCCTAACCTTGCCAGCCGTTGGGAGTACTTTGTTGATGCCGGTAACGGTCACATCCTGCATCAATTTGAGAGTATTTGCAAGGCGCACAATCATCCTCCGCATTACTTTGACGGCAAATCTGTCGGTACGGGCCTGGACCTGAATGGAGTCCAACAAAGTGTACAAACTTACGAGATTGGAGGAACACACGTATTGATAGATGTCACCCGGGCAGATATGTTTGACCCAAGATCGCCCATACCAGCTAATCCAGTCGGTACCATAATTACGCTGGACGCTGTCAACACTTTCCCGGGTGCCGATGATTTTCGTTATAAAGACTTGATTTCAAATAGTACCACCTGGAATAACCCCGATGGCGTATCAGCCCACATAAATGCAGCTTTAGCCTATGAATATTTACGGCAGACCTTTAGCCGGATCAGCATAAACGGGCAAGGGGGTAATATCATTTCATTAATTAATGTGGCCGATGAAGATGGGTCTGATATGGACAATGCCTTTTGGAATGGTAAAGCAATCTTTTATGGCAAAGGCAATCAGGCATTCTCTTCTCCTTTATCCAGAGCATTGGATGTGGCTGCTCACGAACTGGGGCATGGTGTCATAGGCACCACAGCCAATCTGGAATACCAGGGCGAATCCGGAGCACTAAATGAATCGTTTGCCGACATCTTTGGTGTAGTGGTGGAAAGGGAGGATTGGTTGATCGGAGAAGACATTGTCAACCGTAACATATTTAGGGACGCGCTGCGCAATATGGTCGATCCGCATAATGGAGGAAATAGTTTGAATGATCCAGGCTATCAACCGGCTCACTATGATGAGCGCTATACCGGTAAGGAAGATAATGGCGGTGTGCACATTAATAGTGGTATTCCCAATCGTGCATTTTACCTTTTTGCAAATGAAGTGGGATTGGAGGCTGCAGAGCAAGTGTACTATTCTGTCTTAACCAACTACCTGACCCGGTCAAGTCGATTCGTGGACTTACGTATTGCAGCAATAGCTGCGGCCCAGGCACTTTATACTGATCCACAAGTGGCTCAGATCGCTGCCCAGGCGTTTGATTTGGTAGGTATACTGGGTACTCAGGGTGGTGATTATACCGAAGACGTGGAGGTAAATCCTGGGCAGGATTTTGTACTGGTAACCAGTAGAGACGATGGATTACTACGCCTTATCGATCCGGCTGGAAACTCCCTGACCGAAGGGCCACTATCGCAAGTTCCACCCTACAATCCACCCTCAATAACCGATGATGGTTCCTTGATTGTTTATGTGGCCGAAGACCGGACGATGCATTTTATTGAGTTCGATTGGCAGTCCAGTACCTATTCAGAAGGTACACTTGAATCAAACACCATATGGAGTAATGTAGCCGTGGCAAAGGATGGTAGCAAAGTAGCGGGTATTTTGGATGAGGTAAGTGATTCTGTTTTCATTTTTTCCCTGGCTCAAAACAACTTCCGTATTTATGAGCTGTACAATCCCACCACAGCTGATGGAAACATTAATACGGGCGAAGTGATTTTTCCAGATGCGTTGGAGTGGGATCATAGCGGAGAATTTCTAATGTATGATGCCTTGAATTCCTTGCGTAAATTTGGTACGGATGAGGCCCTGGAATATTGGGACATCGGATTTATTCAAGTCTGGGACAACAATACAGACAATTATAGTGATGGATTCATCACTAAACTTTTTACTGGTCTTCCCGAGAGACTCAGTGTGGGTAATCCCACTTTTGCTAAGAATTCACCTTATATCATAGCCTTTGATTACATTGATGAATCGGAAGAAACCATTACATATGATATTCTTGGAGTAAATATTGAGACCTTCGATATTGGTGAAATCTACCGGAATACAGTAATTGGCTACCCTAGTTTCTCATCTTCTGATGATCGGATCATTTTTAATGCGGAGGGAGATGACCAGGGCAATCTCTTTGATGTGATCGGAAGTATAGATCTCAGTCAGGATAAAATCAATAGTGCGGGCAATGCTAGTATTTTCTACCGGGATGCCATCTGGGGAGAATGGTTTAGCAATGGCGACCGGGCACTGGTAAATATTTTGGAAGGTGATACGGAAGTTGGAGTCTTGAAGCTTTTTCCTAATCCAGTGACAGATGTGCTTTTCCTGGAAGCAGACTGGCTGGAAGCACACTCAGTTTTAGACATCAGCGTGCAAAGTCTTGACGGCAAGATTCTCTTCACCCACAAGCGCCATCAATCCTCTCGTCGAATGCAGATTGATTTTAACACGTATGCACCGGGAATATATTTTATCAAATTGAAAAGCGATTCCGTTCATCGTGTGTTTAAAGTGGTGAAGAAATAAGTGACACATTGATTGCAAGGAAGGATGGGAAGGTATTAGTTGTACGATTTAGTTCGATCGGAGACATTGTACTCTGTAGTCCGGTAATCAGATGTTTGAAAAGGCAATCGGGTTTTGAAGTTCATTTTCTGACAAAACAAGTATATGCGGATTTGCTGCAGCACAATCCTTACGTCGATAAGGTCTATTCAATTAGAGCATCGATTACCGAAGTAATTGACGATCTTAAACTGGAGGGATACGCTCATATTATTGATCTTCATAAAAATTTAAGGAGTGCCGAGTTACAATGGCGGCTTAGGATGAAAGCGTTCACTTTCGATAAAAAAAATATTGAAAAGTGGAAAATGACGTCTTTTTTGAAAGCCAAAGTAAACCTGGATCATATAGTCCTTCGCTATATGCAAGCTGTCGAACCATTGAAAGTGGGATACGATGGACAGGGATTGGACTATTTTATTCCACGAAATCTGGAGCCTGTAATTCCGGTGTCCGGGGATCACATGATTTGTTTTGCGATAGGCGGCGCACATGTTACAAAGAGATTGCCCACATCAAAAATTATCGAAATCTGTAAAGGACTAAAAGGTACCGTCTATCTTCTGGGTGGCAAAGAGGATAAGAATGCAGCAGAGGCAATCACCAGAGCTGCTGATGACGTAGTCGATTTTTGCGGAAAGCTAACCTTGGCTCAGAGTGCCTGGATGATTAAAAACGCGGCACTAGTGCTCACGCATGACACTGGTATGATGCACGTCGCGGCTGCCATGCAAAAGCCTATCATCAGCATTTGGGGCAATACAGTACCTGAATTTGGGATGAATCCTTTTTATGCGAATGATAATAAACCCCTATCTTACAGAGCAGAAGTGAAAAACTTATCTTGCAGGCCCTGTTCCAAGATTGGCTATGACAGGTGTCCTAAGGGGCATTTCAAATGTATGGAATGGCAAGATGCTGCTCAGATCATTAGCATGGTAGACAAATTATTGTCTTAATTAAGGGGTCCTTGATCTGAAGACCATAGTCTTTTATCTTATTGCAGGGATAAGTTGAAACCTTCTGGCAGTATTTTTCATTAAGAATATAAATAAACAAGAAAAGAATGAATCAATCTAAAGTTATGCGCATGGCTATCATGGGCTTTTTGTTCCTGATGGTATTTCTAGCACTGACCAATACCTCATTCCTTACTATCGATCCGGGAGAGAAAGGAGTATTATTTAAACGTTTCGGAGGTGGCCTGGAAAAAGATAAGTTGTACAATCAGGGATTTCATGTGGTGGCTCCCTGGAACAAGATGTATATATATGATGTCCGTATCCGTGAGGGGTTTGATAAAATGGAGGTGCTCTCTAAAAATGGATTGAACATTGCCATTGAGCTGTCATATCTCTACTACCCGCAAGAGGAAAAGATCGGATACTTACATGATGAAATCGGACCGGATTACCTCAACCGGATTTTGATTCCGCAGGTACGATCGGCAACTCGTGAGGTAATTGGTAAATATTTGCCGGAAGAACTTTACTCTACGCAAAGAGAATCCATCCAAATTGAAATATATGAGCAAACCAAAGCACTGGTTAGATCCAAGCATATCGAGTTGGATGCAATCCTGATCCGCGAGGTTGAGCTGCCCTTAACATTGCAGGAGGCAATCGAAAGGAAGCTAAAGGAAGAGCAATTGTCTCTGGAGTATGAATTTAGATTGACGAGGGAAACTCAGGAGGCCGAACGATTAATCATTGCCGCTAATGCCCAGGCCGAAGCCAACCGCATTATTAGTTCTAGTTTAACGGATCGCATTTTGCAAGACAAGGGTATCGACGCAACAATTGAGCTGGCAAAATCACCCAACTCTAAAGTTGTAGTAGTGGGTAGTGGCGAAAGTGGCTTACCTTTAATCTTAGGTGGCGGAAACTAGTACCGAAATTAGAAATCTAGTGAATGAGATCGGATTGATCAAAAAGTGATGCCGGTTTTAGGAGAAAATATTATCTTTGCAGGCACTTAAGAAATCGGTACTATGAAAAAGGACATTCACCCTAAGAATTATAGACTAGTTGTCTTTAAGGACTTCTCATGTGATGAAGCATTTCTCACCAAAAGTTGTGCACCTACGCGTGATACTATTGTTTGGGAAGATGGCAAGGAGTATCCATTGATTAAATTGGAGATCTCAAGTAAATCACATCCGTTCTTTACCGGTAAGATGAAATTCGTTGACACCGCAGGAAGAATTGATAAGTTTAATCGCAAGTTTGGCAAATCGAAATTTGCTAAAGCTGACACCGAATAGAGGCTAGAACTTTACAGAACATATCACATATTGAATGAAGAAGCCTCAATTTTTGAGGCTTTTTTATTGCCGCCATGCATCACATCATCTTATTTGACACCGATATCAGGGAGTCTCTGTTGCCCTTCACATATACCCGGCCTGTTTGTGATATCCGGGTCGGTGTACTAACCATTGAAGAAAAATGGCGACAACTGGTACCTAACATCGCGGTCAGTTACATCACGCCAGAGCATCTGGAACCCCTCTATCCCATTGACATTAATGAGGATAATTATCTGATTAATGGAGCGATATTACCTACGAGGCAGATCCTAGCCCAAATCCAGGATCTGGAATCCGGAGAGACGATCATGATGGGAGACGAACTGATCGCTGCGAGGCTATCCAAGTCAAAGTTTGAAAAATTACTGGTTAAAAATGACCTCGATCGTTTAAAAGGTTTTCAGATTGACCAGTCGAAGGTACAGCT
>JABDLW010000718.1 GCA_013001805.1 Saprospiraceae bacterium
GTTAAGAATTAGTCTGAAGAACAATTTGGGGCAGGAAGTTTTCATTCTTGCGGATGAGGAGTTTTCCCCGGGCGACCATAGTTTCAGCATATCCTTACCAGAATTTACACCCGGTACCTATTTCTGCCAAATGACCGCGGGAGGATTCCAACAAACCATTCCCCTGCTTCATTTCTAGCCGGTATAAAGGCGAGGGACCAGCTCTGCAGTCAATATGTAATGAGAGGTAAAAAACCGGGATTGTCGGGGAGTGTCAATTGCCACCGGCCGGAATCATACCGATAACGATAACTGTAGAAATACATAGCCAACTTTCCTATTATCCCCGCAGCAAATAAGGAATCCTTCCATAAACCATCCGAGCAGAGAACAATTCCATCACCATGCTGATTTGGTCCACTGGTAGAGACACAATGACAACCTGGCTGCAGGTCTATAATTGCGCAGACATCCAACTTCCAGTTGATGCACTTGAATGTCGTTATTCTTTAGGCTTCACTCCGGAGATAAACATATTGTAGGTGAAGTCAGGTTGCAACCCGGTCGGTTCAGCAGTCAATGCTGCAATCCTATAGCCTCCGGGTTTCCTTTCCGCTTCCACCTGAATGATCGAGTCCTCTTGCATCCGGTTGATTAGCGTATCCAGATTCATGTTGCTTAGATTGATTTTAACCACAGTATTGCTGTACTCCACTGACGGTGCAAATTCTGCTCTTTGGGGATACAAGTCACCAATGATATCAATTAGATCTGCCAACGTGATATTATTCGTAGGAACGGGAGGTGGTGGCGGAGGTGGTGGTTCATAAGGTTGGACCTCAAAGCTTGTACCATCAAAGGACGCCTTATCTCCCGGATTCAGGACAGCCTCATTGGCTCCATCATTGGTCCCAAAGCGCACCTGACCTTCCAGGTTTTCTGATTCTGAATAATTGCCTTCGGCCTTGTAGATGAACCGGGTCCCCAGCACATCAATTGACGTGAGTTGGGTAATTACTCTAAAAGGTTTATTTCCAGAAGAAACATCAAAAATACCTTCTCCGGCAAGATAGACCTCCCGCTGCTCGGCCTGTACGAATTTTTTGGGTTTGAGAAATCGAATTTCAGTGCCTTCCACAAGATCAACTGTGCTATTGTCGGGTAAGGTAAAAGTCTCTGCTGCAAGAGCTCTGTGCGTAAGGTAAGGATCCGCAGTGAGATAAAAATATAGTCCCAGACCTAGTAATCCTATGATGGAGGCGGCAATCAGCCACCGGTTCCGGTTCAGCGATCTTTTCTGTGCCTCGATACCTGCTTGCTTCACAATTTTTTGCCAGGCATCATCATGATATACCTCCTTATAATCGCTTAGCTTGTCTGACTCGGTCCAAATCTTATTTAGAAGATCAAAGTCAGCCTGGTCAAAGGACGGATCGTCTATGATCTCCTTATCAATAGCATCATTTCTGGATGCCTCTCCAGAGATAATGTATTGTAATATTTTGTCCTCTAACTTGTCCATAATTTCTTTAAACTACATCTGTATGACGTTTGTCACACAGAATAATCGCAATCTATTTTCCATCTATTCTTGATTCATGGTAATTTGTTCTTTTAAAAGTGTCTTTAGTTGCTGTAGTGCATTTTTCATATTGTATTCCACTGTACGCTTGGAAATGTCCAAATATTTTGCAATTTCATCATATGTAAGTCCTTCTTTTTTACTAAGTAGAAAGATTTCTCTGGTTTTGGGTTTTAGCTTATCCACAGCCCGGGCTATACGTTGAACGGTGACCAGTTCATGGTCTTCTTCTATGGACATTTCTTCTCCCAAAGGAAGCTCTCTAGCGTATTGCTCCGCATGGACATTTGCGGTTTTTAGCGAACGGAAATGATCGATCAGGGTATTCCTTGCCGCTTGAAATAAATAGCTTTTAGAGGAAGAGTTAAATGAAATTTCGTCTCGTTTCTCCCATAACTTTACGAAGGTCTTTTGAGCGATTTCCTGGCTTAGCTCCATATCCCGGGTTTGTGCATTGATATAGTTGCACAATAGCCTATAGTTCTCTTTAAAGAGTTTTCTAAAACTATCCCGATCCAGTAAAGCCTTTGTCAATATCTACGCTGGTAACTTATAATTTCAATCAAGTTTTGATTTCTTGGTGTCACGTAAAATTCATTAAGTTCGAGTTGAAACACCGTGCCGGAACTTCGCTTTAGTCAAATATTAATATGGAACTAATCCGGTTATCCCACCTCTCCTTTTCATTCTCCAGGGTTTGTTTATCAAAATCAAACCTGCTTTCGAAGTACTGAAAGATAAGATTTTCTACAAGTTTAATGGTCTCGGGCATAAAAAATAATCTGCCCGTCCTTCGCTCGAGAAAATCCAGTGGTAGGTTAATCATCTCATGGTCGGCACAATAATCAAGTTCTGCTAATATTAATGCCTTTGCTATCGGATAGGTTGACAAGTACTTTTCAGCTGCCTCCAATACTACCAGTGCACTGGGACCATAGTTTTGCAGAAGATAAGCGTCATAGGGACCAATTAAGGATAGCTCTTGACATCTCTTCGAGAGCTCGTCCGCATATTTCCGGTATTCCCCCGCGTCAGTAAAAGATGGATCAGTCAGGCAAATATCCTCTGTTTTACACTGGAAACCGTTGGATTGATTGGGATGTAATCTTTCTACGACCATATCGACGATGCGTTCAGCCATCTTCCTGTACCCGGTAAGTTTACCACCGGCTATGGAAAGCAGGCCGTTTTCTGCCTCGAAAATCTCATCCTTGCGGGAAATCTCAGATGCAGATTTCCCATCTTCGTATATGAGTGGTCGTATCCCTGCCCACGATGATATGATATCCCCCTCAGTCAGCTGTTCAATATCGAAGGTCTGATTCACAGCCGAGAGCAAGTATTGCACGTCATGCTGGGTTACAGCTACGTCATCTTTATCCCCTTCATAGTAAGTGTCTGTGGTGCCAATGTAGGTCACATTCAGTCGTGGAATGGCAAAAATCATACGGTCATCATGAGGTACATCAAAATAGGTGGCATGCCTAACCGGCAATTTGTCCTTGGCCACCACAATGTGCACTCCTTTTGTGAGATAAAGACGTTTACCCTGGATGGTTTCCGAAAGACTACGTACCTCATCCACCCATGGACCGGTGGCGTTTACAATATTCAGTGATTTAATTTTGATCTCTCTTCCTGAGAGGGTGTCGATGCAAATTATACTCGCGGCAATGCCATTGATTTCAGCGATCTCCTTACACTCAACATAATTCAACAAATTGGCTCCATAGCGATGAGCCGTCTTTAGCACCTCCATAGTCAGACGGGCATCATCGGTACGATATTCAGCATAAATGCTTCCACCCAACAACTTACTTGTCGGCAACAACGGCTCGATTGCCAAAACTTCCTCTTTAGCCAGCATCCTCCGTTTGTCGTCGTCATCAACGTCGGCAAGAAAATCATAGATATAAAGTCCAAGTGAGGTCATAATTTTGCCCAAAGATCCACCTTGAATCAGAGGTAAGACCATCTTTTCAGGTACTACAATATGACGGGCAAGACGGTGCAACACTGCTCGTTCCCGGCCCACTTCTTTGACGAGATTAAACTCAAACTGTTTAAGATATCTTAGCCCACCATGGATCAGTTTGGTGGATTTACTACTGGTGCCAGAGGCAAAATCATTCTTTTCAACCAGGCATACAGACAATCCGCGCGATATAGCATCCAGGGCGATACCCGCTCCGGTTATTCCACCACCAATGATCAAAAGGTCGTAGGTATCCTTTTCAGCCTTACTAAAAAAGGCCTCCCGGTTATCCTTTGAAAAACTTAGTCGGTCAGCCATCCTGCTGTTCGCTTTACTGCTTTTTGCCACCCGGCATAAAGTACTTTCCTGGTCTGGTCATCCATCTTTGGAATAAATGAACGATCAATCTCCCTGATTTTTGAAATATCATCCAACGACCAAAAACCAGTATGAAGCCCAGCCAGATAAGCGGCCCCCATTGCGGTTGTCTCGGTCACTTTTGGCCGGATTACCGGCACATTTAAAATGTCTGCTTGAAATTGCATGAGGTAATTATTAGCTGTAGCTCCCCCATCCACATTTAGTTGATCCAAAGTAATGCCACTATCAAACTGCATTGCTTCTAAAATATCTTTGGTCTGATAAGCCAGGGAGTCAAGAGT